>JAPPKG010000356.1:0-2384 GCA_026914085.1 Caldilineaceae bacterium
CAACAACATGCCTCATCGACCGGGTGTCGATATTCGTAACAGGTGCCTAATCGAAAGTGTCCAGCCAGACCACGTCCCGCCAGTCCCATCAGTTCCCCGTAGACGGCCATGTACCTGCCCTCGCACCCTCCTCAACTGACAGACGCCACCGGACGGACGGCCTGGCGCCCGCACTGCGTCTCGCCCAATGACGGCAAACAACGCCAGCCACCGCTGGCGCCGATTCCCCGCCAGACTGTTCCCACTCCGAATCCATGATGCACCCGAAGGGGCAATGCAAAATCGATTAGGTAAAGAGGTATTGCCAGGCAGTATCAGAAAATCGCAGGTCGCGGCGGATTGGGCCGGCGTAGAAAGTCCGACAAAATGCGGTTTTCCCTGAGATTAATGCTTCATCTGCCTAAGTGCTATACTCAGATTCCAAGGGGTCCAATAGGGAAAGGAACTTGGGGAATGAGGCGTCGGCGAATTCAACAGGCAGCTGTCAGTTTGGACGGCCACGGGGCAGCCGGACGTGCCAGTCTTGCGCGCGTGAGCCTCCTCCTTATTCTTGTTGTCGCACTGTTAGGGTGCACGCGGGAGGCCGCGCTTTTCGATCATCTGGATGCAAATCGCCCCGCGCTATATGTCCCCACATCCGATGATGACAGTGCAATAGCCTTTGAAATCGGAATCGGTACGCCTGCACGCGAGATTTCAGAAAAGCTGGCGTCGGCCGGGCTGATTCACGATGCCGAGCTCTTTGAAGCCTACGTGAGATCGATAGGCCGGGCACAGGAGCTGAAGGCCGGGACGTTCCTTCTAAGGGCCACCATGACGCCTGTGGAAATTGCAGAAGCCCTGATGGCCGAACACGCAGCTGGCGTCTCGGTCACGATACGTGAAGGCTGGCGCCTGGAACAGGTGGCTGATGCGCTGGCCAATGATGGGATAGTATCGGGAGAGGACTACCGGCGCACCGCGCTGTTGCCGGACCTAACTGCCCTGAGCGAGATTGCCCCTTCCAATTCATCCACCGTTCCACGAGTGGATCCGCCTTCCTGCTGCGACGTCAAGATTGACCGCTGGCCGTTTCTGGAAGCACGGCCTCAGGGTGCGAGCCTGGAGGGGTTCCTGTTCCCCGCAACCTACCAGTTGCCGGCCGTGAAGCCGACGGCCGAAGAGCTGATCGCACGCCAACTGGACGCGTTTGCAGCCCGAATCATGCCGATCTACCAGAAGGCAGTAGCCGAAGGTACGAGTCCCCCTGACCTGTATAGAGCACTGATTATCGCCAGCCTTGTCGAAAGAGAGGCAGTGGTGGCAGATGAGCGGCCGACTATCGCCGGCGTCATACACAATCGCCTGGACAACGGAATGTTGCTTGAGATTGACGCCACAGTGCAGTATGCAATGGGCTATCAACCGGAAACAGGTCAGTGGTGGAAGACACCCGTTTTTCTGGAGGAATATCAGGGTGTCCACAGCCCGTACAACACCTATTTGAACAGGGATCTACCCCCCGGGCCGATCGCGAGTCCTGGCGAAGACTCCTTTCGCGCGGCGTTGCACCCGGAGCGCCATGATTTCCTATATTACGTTGCGACTGGGGATGGCAGCGGAGAACATGCCTTTGCCAAGACTTTCTCCGAACACTTGCAGAACGTTCAGCGATATTTGGACAGGTAGTTTTTCTCCAAGACCAGGATAGGCGTCCTTTCCCAGCCTTACTTCTTGCAGCCGGCCGATCGAATCGAGTTCAAGCAGCCGCTGAACAGAGTCAGACAATCTTGGACAAAAGAATGTCTGCCAGACATCATGAACCGGACTGTGTTGCCAACGTGCGGCAGCTTGGGAGTGAAGCCTGTCGCCAGATTAGTTGACACTGTCCGTGGGATTCCCTAGAATTCACTGGCGGGTCGGTGGCGGAATGGCAGACGCAGCGGACTTAAAATCCGCCGGGGTGATACCCGTGTGGGTTCGAATCCCACCCGACCTACTTTCGGTACGATCATCACTTCCCTACTTTGAGGTGAAGAAAAGCGGTCACACGTCCAAGGCGCTCGTAACCGCTCTAGTTGCCCGGCATTCTCTTGGCTCTGGATTCAGGAATCCGACCTGCCCAATTTGCCTGGAACGCGTTCCCTCCTATGCTCCTCGTGGCTCAGCCAATCCGGCTATGGGTGCCCGTCGCCTGAGGCGAAACAACTGCATGAAGGCAGCCGAACAGTGGTAGTCCAGTGTTTCAACTGACTTGACAAATTGTTGGCCCTGAATGACACTAGGCGCACCTCGCCCGAGAGGAAGGCCAGTTCAGATCTGGATGTCTGGTCTGGCGTTCTCAGGCGGTGTTTGAACACAGGGTTCGACAATCCACCGAATCCACTTCCGTTCATTTCTTTTCC
>JAPPKG010000421.1:0-22032 GCA_026914085.1 Caldilineaceae bacterium
CTAAAATGTGGCCCAAACCAACAGGAACCGTCGCCCCCACCCCGCGATAGGACAGTCTAACTCGGTATCTTCGGATGACAGCACTTCCTCCAGAGCCTCGTTGATCAGGGCAAGAGCCGTTCGTACCCTCATCTCGCTTCCGTCGGCTTCAATCACCTTGGCATATCGGGAGAACACCTCCATCCCCGGCCCGATAGCCGATTGGGCCATGTCCACGGGGGCGATGGCCTGCGCTTTAAGCACTTTCATCTGCTTTGGCAACTCTGCATAAAGCACATCGAGGAATTCTCGACGAGTAGCCAATGAGGCGCTAACAGAACGAGTTCGGCAGGCAATCACAACCGATGAGGCCAATGCCGCCGTTCCCATAGCCACCATCCTGCTTCGTGTCTCAGTTCTAATCGGCCAGGTAGCTGTGACCTGCAATCCAGCATCAACTAATCCCTGCAGAAATGTCTCCCAGCCTGTGGAGGCCATCCCATCCTTCTTGGTCTCTTGCTGCTTGAAAGCGTAGAAAACCGTGGCGGGGAATTCAGGATGCTGCCGTTTCGCTATAACAGCTAACACCTGTGCCATTCCTTCTTCAAAGTGCACACGGGCCGCCTCTTTCGATCCCGCCCGGTATGGATTAGCTATCAGTTCCTCAGTTTTGGGGGTCAGCATTGTGGCGGTCTCTTCAGGCCAGATGTCTGATAGGTTGTGACGCAACCAAACATAAAAGAAATCGGAAAGGTCAGCGTAGGGGATGTTGTCGTAATAGGGCGGGTCGGTACACACTACCGGCATTCTGACTTCCTTCAATCGGGCTGTGACGTCCCTCTGGATGATTTCACCACATCCCCCATCCGGTACTGCACGGAGGGCACTATGAACAGGTTTCACTTGTCCGAGCCAGTTACCTGATGAACTCGAAAAGGGATTCGCCTCGGCGTAATCCCATACCATCGGAACCGCCTGCCTACCGAACATGTGTTGAATTTTTTCAGCCGTAGAATTCCAACGGGCGAGATTGGCCCACATGGCAGCGCATCGACTTACCGCTAACCCCAGGTAGGTCAATACCGCATCCGCATAAGCCGTCACCCCGTGACCACCATCCCGCAACCGTATTCCATCATCAACCAAGTCAACCCCCCGGGCATCCGACTCAACCCTGGCACGGACCTCAATCAGTAACTCCGAAAACGTTGAAAGCGCCACCAACTGACGAGGAGTGAACAAATCGGCCCACCGCATCATTCCATAAAGGGGCGGACTGAATGAGCGCGGATTCCTCGGGAGGAAAGATCCAGGCTGCCAGATCGGTTCACCACAGTGAGCCGGAGCCGTATCCAGTGCTGACAGATAAACTCTGCCGGAGATCCCCTGAGCTACGACCGCGATCGGAGTCTCGCCCATCAACCCATCTAGACCTTCCTTCCGAATGTAATCCATACCAATAGGCGACCCTGTTGCGATACATGTACCGCCTCGCCTTCCAATGGTTCCTTCCTCGGGTCGGCCTCCCTGGCGTATGCGATAGCGCACTCTTTGCGTTGAGCGATCCAATAAAGGCTCAACCCACACAACCGGTTTGTTCTTCTTCTCCTTCCGTAGCACCCACGAACGAACCAGTGGAACATGGCCATGCCAAGCAGGGTCCGGAGATCGCACAGTACGCGCCCAAATCCAAGCGATCACATTCGCTTCACCTCCACCCTGGTCGGAAGGTAATGCCACCTTCGGATACAGATGACCGATCTGCTCGAAGGCCCGCTTCTGCATCCAACGACCGTAAAACTCGATGTCATCGGCCAAACCCCGTGCACCCTCCCATGAACCCACATCGAGTGTTGATGAGGTATGGGGATTGACAGAGGCCAGACCCTCAAACCGCGGTGGGATTTCCACCAGCCCCTTTGAGATAAGCACCGCTATTGGATTCAGATCGCCGCCGAATGCCGGAAGACCTAGCCTTCTGGCTTCTAACGGGATCGCACCCCCGCCACAAAACGGATCCAGCACATTGGGCAATTCGCCGTTACAGGACTCAACTATCTCGGCGCGAGCATCAGCCAACACATCTGAATCGTTGGAATTCTTCCAAACCACCAGTCTCTCCAGAATGTCGAACAACCGTCTACGTTCTGATGTCTGCTCGGCTTCGCTCGGGAACCGCTCTGGATGAGATGACGGGTCATCGACCATGGACGCCCACAACACAGCCCTCGCCGCCCCCAACGGCCGCCGCGCCCACCAAAGATGCAAGGTGGAAGGGTGCCTATGGCCTATCGACTTCTCCCGGGCCGACGCCTTACTGATGGCATCTAGAGGCAAGGCTACCTCAATTAGCTTCCGCTTGTACGGCACCCGCTCACCCGGCTTCTCCATTCCGCCCAAATCCTACCCACCCCTTGTGACACCTGCCGATCACGCGTCTCAGCTGGGAGGGATGGTCGGTTCCACTGGCAAATCCATCTCGTCCGACTAACGCCGGTATCGATTACCTGTCGCCTACCACAATTGATGTCACCGTGCGACGATCGGCTGGTGAGGCTTCCTCAAAGAGCCTCATTATTGTTTGTGCTACTTGCCCAGAGCCGGTTTGATTCTCCAGGATTGTCAGCATTTGTCTTACTGCACCCGGCAGAGGGTCCTCGTCGCTGCGGGGCTTGAGGTGCTTTGCTGCATATCTGCTGGCGATGACCAGTTGTGGGGTGGTGGCCGGATCGTTGACAGTGAGCACCGTCGCTGCTAGCAATCCTCCTATCGCTGGTATCTGGGCTGCCTCAGGCACCGCGGCGCCTCGTCCGTAGCATGCCGCGTACAGCAATCCCGATGTCCGGGATTGCTGGGGCCCTTGGCGCATCATTCTGACCCGTTCTAGATACCACTCGAAGGTGTCCGTTAGGGTTTCTCCCCATACAAGTGGGCGGCTTAGATAGAAGTTGACTGCTACTTCCGGCCTTTGGCTATATTCCGGTGCTTGCGCCAAATCGCTGAGAGCGATGGGTATCTCTGCAATTCGTGCCTCTAGCAGGCGTATCTTAAGTTCAGTCGGAGGAGGTAACCATGTGTTCTCAGCGGTTGTGAGCAAGTGTTCGTACAGTGCCCAGGTCCCGAAGGCGGGGATTCCCTCCAATCTGGCCATGGTGCGGAGACCAAGGTCGTCACACCACAGCGCACAATCTCTCGACATGGCAACTCGAATTGACGCATCCCATGGTCTAAAGGAGTGTTCCTCCTCGCCCAGATCGGCCGGTGAGGGTAAACGACCGCTCCTGACCGGATGCCAGGACTCCATGAGCGCCACGAGCGACTCTGCTCTCTCGATCTTTGCCTGGCGTTGAGCCTGGTCGGTCTCTATTAGGATCGGGCGTCCGTCTAGGGGGTCAAAGTCCCCGACCGCCGAGACCGGTGCTTGGGCGAACAGCACTGCTCTCCGGGCATCCTGAATCAGTTCGTCAGCCACCAACACCCTGTCGAACTCTCCGATGAGACAGCCCAGATCAAGTTCTGCCGCCAACCCCACCACACCTACACTGGTGTCGGCGACCACCTTACCGCCTAGTGCCTGACAAGCCACCTGCCGTTCCCAGGCCCGTTGATTCTCGTCGGCGGGGATCGCGGTCAACGAACCCGCGATCAATGACAACAGCGCCGATGCATAGGGCATTTCTTTAACCCACAGCAGCACGCCATAGGGTATCCGCCCATACCTGACGTGATCGAACAAGGAGTCAACATGCTCTGATTGTGACTGCAGAGTTGCCATCACATCCCAGACTTCTTCGGGTTCCTCCACATCAAATGCCCTCAGCACATTGCTTTCCGGGTAGCGGGCAAAAAAGTCATCTAACACCTCACCGAGACGCTTCTTCTGCTCGTCTGTGACATTGATCCGGTCACCCACTGTCAGCAGGGTCATCAGAGCGACCCCCGCTATCTCCTCCGACTCGGCAAACCCATCAACAATGTTCAGCAACCTGTCAAAATCCCCGGTGCTTATCTCCACCAGACCGCTCACCGCAATTGCGATCCGAGCAGTGTCCTCATCTATCGGTACCAGATCGTTCCCCACCATATAGGCCCAAGCGTGTGGGTTCTTGACCTGGCTATGCAATGCGTAAACGACCATCCACCCCGCCTTAGCGTCCTGGGGCGATTCCTTTGTCCACGCCCTGGCATAAGACTCCATCTTCGGCCAATCTCGTAACTGCGCGGTGATCTCCACAAGTAATGACAGAACACGACGCTTAACAGCACGTGCCGGATTACGAGACAGCACATCAACTGCTATCGGTTCTGCATCAACCCACCTGCCAGTCTGTGCATAAATAGCGGCAGCTTCTAACAACATTTCATCACCAAAGGAATCAGATGCCTCGAGTAGGGTTTTGATGGCTTCGGCCGGTTGACCATCTCGATACTGTGCTTGGGCGAAGAACTGGGCGTGAAACAGAGATGCAAACCGATGGTGTCGAAGACATCTGATAACTTCGGGCATATCGTCACGGTAGAAGGCAGATACTCCTCGAAACAACGTAGCGTCCACATCCGTCACCCGTGACAGAGCTTTCTCGTCTACTTCGCCGACCATTGCTAGGCCCCATAAGGCCTTTCGGAGCGACGCTTCGCTTTGGGCTTCAGCCACTGCTCTCCGCATCCGCGATTCCGCGACATCTTGACCAAGCCCTTGGGCCTGCATTCCTCGGATCAACGCCGCTTCAGAGGCATCAAGACCCTCAACCATGCGAGAATCGATCTCGTCGTGACGGCCAAGCATCAATAGCGCACGGGCCAGATATCCCCGGACCTCGGGGGACGATGCCTCCGCCTCCGTAGCTTCTCCAGCAGGCTGCTCTGAGGCCACATCAACGGCTCGCCACGGATCCTCGAGAAACAGCAACGCATTAGTTGCAAGAGCAACCGCTTCGTGTGACGGCCCTCCCCATATTCGGAAACAGTCCCGGGATTCCAAGGCCAATCCGACCGCTTCGTGCAGCAGATCCCGACTGCTCGGTGACTCCAGACCAGCCTCCTCCGCCATACCAAGAGTGCTGTTAGCTTCGTGATACAACAGACTCCCCCGACCAGGGAACCTCTGGTTCGCGGCCCGCAGTGTTTCCCTAGCCAAGCTGTATTTCTTGAGTTCCCAGTAGGCCCAAACCAGCCACATCAGGCTGTCGAGAGCCACGTCGGGATCCTCGGAAGCGGTTAGTCGGGCTGCCTGCACAGCTTCAGCTACGGCCTGCGCGTCGTCCGCAATGCGTGCCAGTGCCGCCGGCAAGAGGGGATGGTCGGCTGGAACCCGATCCAACATTTCCTGGACCCTTGCGTTGTCTCCTTCCTGCGCCGCAACAAGGGCCCCGCGGATAAAGTACAAGACTCTCCTTGGAGTTCCAGCCTGAATCGCTCTCTGCCTTGTCTGCTCCGAGCCCTCCAGACCATGCGCATCCATGTACTCGGCAATCGCCTCCCACGCCAGAGCGTCCACTTCAATCAACCAGTGGGGAGGATCGTCGACCAAGCCAGACAACACCCCAGGGTTCCGAGTAGAATGATCAGACAGCCAACTGACAACACGACTCGCTGTAATGCTGCACACGGACCGCAGCGCCTTCACACGTTCCCTACAAGCTGGAGGTAGAAATTCGGAAGGATCCTGTGCCGAATCACCAGTCGACGACTCCACTCTCCTGAGTGCCTTCACGATCTTCGGCACGAGATCCTCAGGCGTACAAAACGACTGGTGCCAGTGCCCATCCTCCCAGCCGCTCACCTCCTGTACAAACTCCTCCTGTGCTGGTTCCCGTTCCTCTACCTTCTCTACAAAGACCAGCACTCTCTTGTTGATGCTGCGTGCATGATCCCATTCCTCATGAGTCGCAGATTTGTCGGACTCCTGTTTGTCTCCGTAGTCACTGCCCAACAGCAAGACGACGACGTCACTATCCTCAACCTGCGTCAGACATGCAACCTGAGGGGACTCGGGTGAAACTGGATAGGTACGTTCCATCAAGATGGGTGTATGACCCAAACACTCAATCGCAGTCTCCGCCGCATCCCTCTGCTTCTTGTAGCACTTGATAACAGACGAAACGAATACCTTCACGGCGTGTCCCCCGCTCCATCTTCTACTGACGATTGTGCCTGCCTTGATCGCGGGGCCTCCGTGGGTGCCACCAGCAGTGGGACCCTGACATCGCCTTCCAAAATCACAGTCAGAGTGTGTCCCGGGGGATGGAACACAATGCCTGACAATGTTTTGTCAGGCATGGCCCGGCCTACAAACTGAGCCAGAGCGCTAGCCAGTTGACTCCGCAGACGCTGTTCTAACACAGGCGCCGCCTCCTTTGGGGACAGCCAGGCACCGCGGGCGTGAGCGTCAGCAAGACACTCCAAACCTCGGTGGATGGTATCAGCAATGCTCACCTTCCGGCCAGATACCTCCGCGAGAGAATCCCGCAGATCAGTCGCCTTCCGCCATGTTTCGATTCGTAGAGAGACCTGGCGCCGGTTCACTTGTGCCACGGGAACCCTTCCTTTCGGTACTACACAGACTAATACTAAACCAATAGTATTAGTCACATGCTAGTCACCGTGTGGCGAGGAGCCAAATCAAGAGGCTGGCCCCTCCAGAAGTTGCTCGCGCAGGTTGCCGCCATTTCTCTTCGTTCGACCCTTCCCCGTCTAGTGTTCTAGATTATGTAACTCTATTTCGTATAAAGCGAGTTATACTAGGTTCACTCTCACTGTAGGGAAGTGATGTCGGCAAACAAGCCACACAATGTGTACAACCGGGATGTGGAGTGGGCTGATCTGGCGGGATTCGTCACCGGGCCCGGTCCGCGGCTGAGGTTGGGGATCGTGTATGGGAGGCGTCGATTCGGGAAGAGTCACCTGCTGCGGGGGTTGGTGGAGGCGGTCGGCGGTATATACCACCTCGCCCTTGAAGAGGAACGGCGGACGGCCCTGGATCGGTTCGCGGCCATCCTGAGCCATCACCATCCCGGAGCGCCCCCCTTTCGCTTCGATGACTGGGCCGCCGCTTTGACCTTCGCCGTGAACATGCTGGGTCAAGGCCCGAGGGGACCAGGTGTGCTGGTGCTTGACGAATATCCCTACCTGCGGCACACCAGTCCCGAGTTGGACTCGACCATCCAAGCCCTGATTGATGAGACCACAGCGGGGAGTGTGGGTGGGGACTGGACCTCGCCGGTCACCGTCATCGTGTGCGGATCGGCCATGTCGGTTATGACCTCCATCCTCAGCGGCGCCTCTCCCATGCGGGGGCGGGCGACGCTCGACATGCCCTTGGCGTCCTTCGACTACCGTCAGGCCCGCGGCTACTGGGGGATCGACGACCCGGAGGTGGCATTCGCCGTCGACGCCATCGTGGGGGGCGCCGCCGGATACAAGGACCTGACCATCGCCGCCGGGTCACCCCTTCGCACCGACGACCTGGGCGCATGGCTGGCCTCCACGGTGATCAATCCGTCCCACGCCCTGTTCCGAGAGGACGAGTACCTCCTCCGCGAGGACCCCCGTATCACCGCCGAGGCGCCCTACTACTCGCTGTTGCAGGCCATCTCCCGGGGTCCGATCTCTCAGGGACGTATCGCCGCGGCGGTGGGTCGGGCCCCCGGTGACATCGTTCATCACCTCAAAGTGATGACCACCGCCGGGTTCGTCGTGCGGGACGACGACCTGCTCACCGGCCGGCGGCCCGTCTACCGGATTGCCGATCCCATCGTCCGCTTCCACCATCTGATCACCCGCCGCCACCGGGCGATGCTGGAACAACGCAGGGCTTCGGAAGTCTGGTCCGCCTCGGCCCGCACCTACCGATCACAAATCGTGGGTCCCCACTTCGAGTTTCTCTGCCGTGAGTGGGTCAACCGGTATGCTGCGCCGGAAACCCTGGGCGGCCCGGTCAGCACCGCGCACCGTGTTCAGGTCAACGACCCTAACCGACGCCGATCTTTCGAACTGGACATCGCCGCCGCCGCCCCGGAAGACGGTCGGAGACGCCACCTGACACTCCAGGCTGTGGGAGAAGCCAAGGCCTCCCGTCTAGACACCTCCGACCTCACCCGCCTTGACCGCCTCACCCAACTGCTGGCCGGCCGAGACCGAGTCTCTCGCTCCCCCACCCTCAAACGTCTGCTCTTCTCCTTGGAGGGCTTCACACCCGCCCTGATCGGCGACGCCAACCGCCGGTCCGACGTGGAGTTGATTGACCTGAATCACCTTTACCACGACGCCTGACCCATCACCGAATTACGGTCAGGACTGTCCGCATGGGCATTTTGGTCGACCGTTGCGCCTCGGGAATCTACCATTCAGGGTGTGATTCCGGATCGTGACCTGATGCGGGTGCGTCGGTGGATAGATCGACGGAACTCCCACCTTCCGCCCAGAGCCCAAGGGTTGATCCGATTCGAGATCGACCTCACACCCCGTACGATTACGGTGCTGGAGTGCCGACCGCCGTGGCGTGATGACATGGGACCCGAGTGGACTCGCCACCCCATCTGCCGCTTTCGCTACACCAAGGTGCGCAGAGAATGGTCATTGTATTGGAGTGACCGCAACCTGAGGTTCCGCGAGTACGACCTTGTGGAACCGACACCTTCGATCGACCAACTGATCGCAGAAGTAGAACACGACCCCACCTCCATCTTCTGGGGTTAGGGCTCGGAACCCCAAAAGAACGACCACTCAACCGAGTCCTCTCAGTTCATGGCTACTTGAGGAGGGTCGTTGGTGACCTCATGAGGGTTCCTGCAGGTTGAGCTCCGACAGCGGCACGGTGATGGCGAACCTGTCAAAGGGAACTTCCATGCCTTCAAAGGGTCGGCTGGCGTAGCGCACCGTCGGTTTGGCCTCGCGGTCCGTGGGGACCTCGCCCACGGCCAGAATGAAGTGGTCGGGGACGTTCTGGGAGTGGATCACCTGGCGGCCGCTGACCGTTACAGTGTCACTTCCTTCGATCCGGCCCTTGACTTCGATGAAGTAGAGCATGCCGGTCTCCGGATCCCGGCTCTCGATGTCGTAGCCGGGGTTGCTGTGGGACATCTCCTTCGGTTGGCGTCCGAGCCTCTGCTCAGCAGCCATCACCGCAGCCACGGCCCGCTCGTCCACCTCCTGGGTCTGTTTGGAGTGGGTAGTCGGAAGTTCATCGTCGCCGGTGGAGAGTTGATCCAGGAGGATCTTTGGTACCACTAATGCTCCTCCCACCACCTCGGGGGGTCGGTTGGTGAGTTGCTGTTCCAGATCCAGTTCGTGGCGACGCCTGTCCAGTCTCGCTTGTAGTTCGTCAGCCAGGTTCCGGGCGTGGCCAGCGGTGAATCCCCCCTTGGGCCGACGCCCTTGGAGTTGCAGCTTGTGTGCTTTGTTTGCGTATGCATCCCAGTACTGGATGCGACCCCAAAGTCGCTCTTCCACTGCGGCTCGGGTGCGCCGCACTCGCGACTCCACCGCTCGGTGGACCTGATCCAGATGAGGACGGCAGAGGCTGGTAATGGCGAAGATCCGCGCCTTGTCGGAGAGCAGATCATCGACTTGGCTCTGTTCCAGAAGGTCGGAGATCAGACCACGTTCCTCATCGGTGATGGGCTTTAGGTCATGGTGACGGGCAGCACCGGTCTCTTCGGGGTCTCCCCCGACGGGAATCTCGACCGTCCAGTGTTGGCGTGACACGGTGCGGCCCCTACCGTCCTCTATGAGATGGGTTAGCTGGGTGAGTCCTCTCAGCCGATTGTCGGTGCCGTGAGGATCCACGAGTATCGCCCCTCTCTGCAACAGAGCACCGTGGCTTTCGATCACCGTCTTGACGACAGCTTCCAACAGCGGATGTCCGACAGCCAGCAACTGTGCCTGAGGACGGGACTCATGGTCCGCCAACTCCTTTTCGAAGGTCACCCGTTCATACTTCGGTTGCAACTCGCCTCCAACTTGGAGTTCCCGCTCCCGGGTTCTCACCCTGGCGGGAACCCTGGTTATCTCGAACTGACCCTTCTCTCGCTTCACGATCCTTCCACCCAGACGGTTGAGCGCTGCGATGAAGAACCGCAAGATGAAACCAGGCTGGAGTTTTCGCAGTTTGGCCCGCTCCATGTCATCACGGATCTCCTGGATGTCAAATCCAGGAAGATCACCAATAACCAAGCTGCGTTCACTTACAAGTTTCTGGATCTGAGAGCCGATCTCCTGATCGATGACGCGAGTCTGGCGTTCTCTCACCTCGGGGAGGTCACCGTACTGGATGGCTTCGATCAGGAGATCCCGGAGGGACCGATCGATAAAGGAGTCTCCCAGAACATCGTAGACCTGCTGGCCGAGAGCCCTACGCTGCTCCTCGATCTTCTGTAGAAGTCGGTGGAAAACCGCACCCTCCCGCGTCTGGTATGCCACCAGGTTCCATAGATGACAGACTTCGGTTTGACCGATCCGGTGGATACGCCCGAAACGCTGCTCGATCCGATTGGGGTTCCAGGGGAGGTCGTAGTTGACCATCAGGTTGGCCCTCTGCAGGTTGATACCTTCACCGGCGGCGTCGGTGGCCACCATCACCTCCACCTCCGGCACGTTCACGAAGGCATCCTGGCGCCGTCGACGATCCTCCCTGCGTACCGACCCATGGATTACTACCACCCGGTCCACTCCACCGAGCAGGCTCACGATGCGACGCCTCAGGTATTCGAGGGTGTCCTTGTGCTCGGTGAAGACAATGATCTTGCGTTTCGTCCCGTCTGGCGCGGTCATGTGCTCGGACTGGAGAATCGATGACAGTTCATCCCACTTCCTGTCGGTCCCTGAGCTTCGGACTTCGGCGGCCAGGGCTGCCAGGTGGTGGAGGGTCGCGATCTCCTTCCGCAGTTCCGGAACAGTTGCGGCCGCCGTTGCCTGGTCGATGGCTTCTGTCTCAAGTTGCTCGCGGTCTTCATCGTCGTACTCGTCGAAGTCGAAGAACTCGATGTCCTTGTCTGACAACCCTTTACCGAATGACAAACGAGAAGTTTCCCCAGGAGCGGCTTTGCCTTCCGCGATGGCCTCCAGTTCAACCAGGCGATTCTCGAGTCGTTCGCACCGCCGGCGCAGGGAGCGATAGATGGCTTCCGGGGAGGACGCTAGACGGCGTTGTAGGGCGGTCAGGGCGAATCCCACCACGAGACCGCGCCGGCGGTCCTTCTGTTCGATCTCCTTGGCCTTGTCCATTCCTTCCCGGACGTAGCGGGTGACCTCGTCGTACAGATTCTGTTCCAAAGGGGACAGTTCGTACTTGGCGGAATAAGCCCGACGTTCGGGGAATAGCGGTCTCCCGTCGAAGGTGAGCAGGTTCTCCTTCACGGAGCGCCGCATGATGTCGGAGACATCGGGAGTCCCGCCGTTGCGCTGGCGCCCTCCGAAGCGGTCCTCATCCAGGAGCGCCAGGAACAGGAGAAAGCTGTCCGGCTTGCCGCTGTGAGGCGTGGCGGTCAGCAACAGCAGGTGGCGGGTCAGGAGGCCGAGGCGTTCCCCGAGTTGGTACCGCATCGTCTTGTTCAGCTTGTTGCCGAAGTAGTGGGCCGACATCTTGTGAGCCTCGTCGACCACGATCAGATCCCACCGGGAAGCATCCAGCTTCGCAAGGAGTTCCTCACTGCGACAGACTTGGTCGAGGCGGGCAATGAGCCGCGGCTTCTCCGTGAACGGGTTACCGGTTCGTACCGTCTCCACCATCTCGCGGGAGAGTATGTCGAACTCGAGCCCGAACCGGTGCCACAACTCGTCCTGCCACTGAACCACCAGCGACCCCGGGGCGATGATCAGAACCCGCTCCACGTCGCCTCGAATCATCAACTCCCGGATGTAGAGACCGGACATGATGGTCTTCCCCGCTCCGGGATCGTCGGCCAACAGGAACCGGAGAGGCTGCAGAGGCAGCATCCGCTGGTAAACCGCCTCAATCTGATGAGGGAGCGGATCAATGTCGGCAGTGTTGATCGCCACATACGGATCGAACAGATGGGCCGACTCGATACGACGAGCTTCTAACACCAGCTTGAAAAGATCCCCATCGGCATCAAGAGGCCAAGACCGCTCGGCGGCGGCCAGACTAAGGCGATCCTGATCGGCCCGGGACAGGAGACCGCGACCAAGATTCCCCTCGGCATCAGTGTAAACGACCTCAATATCATCGCTGCCGTGCCTAATGACTGCGGCCACGCTCACCGTCCGGTCAGGCACCAAGCCTTCCACCAGTGAACCAGTTTCGACCTCCTCGAGTTTCAACATTGAAACGCGTCCTCACTCACAACTGTCCTGCAGGGTACCGAACACCTGTGACACCCTACCCAGCGATTCCCAGTGCCGCCTAATAAAAGGGATCGGCTTCTGCTGCAAGCTTCAAGCCACCACAGAATCGACATCTAGTCGACCCACACCCACAAAGAACAACTCAGACCCACCCCCTCAGCTTTGGCTGCATCCCGGCCGGGAATGGCCTCGACGGGAATCCGGCCAGCACCCATTGGGATCGTACCCTCCATAGCTAGACCCGAACACCGAGACCACGGGCGGTGCCTCCGCTCACTGCATTAGTGATCCCCGTGCGGTCGTTAAGCCCATGCGGGGAATACTCCCAGCATGCGAATCCACCTCAGCCAATCCCCAAATCCGTGTCAGAGTCATTCCGGAGGACCTCCACCTAACCTAACCATCACCGCCGATTTGACGCCTAAGTAGCGGCCGACCAAACCCGACGACGGATCCTGGTTAACAAACAGGGTCCCTTTCAAAGATCGTTCGAATGTGGGCTAGGTCGACCACACGCTTGCACTAAAGGGGTGCCCACAGCAGATTTCGGGTGGGCAGCCGCGCGGTTTCTTGGGGTGGCGGGGGCTGGTTTGGGTCGGGTTCGGGCGTCTTTGCCCAGGGCGTTAGCTACTTGTTTGTCCGGTTCCTCATGAGGGATGTATCCCCGCGAACCGCTGCGAACGTTCGACAATCGCGGTCGGTGTTTTCCCAGGTCAGATACTAAACGAACGGTTTGCGAACGCTTCTGCGAACGTTGCGAACGCTGAAACGAACGGTTTGCGAACGCTTTTTGCTGGGTGTTGTTGCATGGTGGAGGGCATGAAACACAGCACGTCTTGTCCTGACGGCTCTTCTCGGGGATGGTCTGGTCCTGTCCTCGATGATCGGGCCCCTGCGAGTGGGCCGGTTCAGGTGTTACGCATGTCGGCGGTCATGGCTGCTACTGGTCTGTCGAGGACCACTTTGTGGCGTCTCCGCCGAACCGGCGAGTTCCCCGCTCCGGTCCGTTTGGGTGGTGATGGCTCACGGGCTGTTGGATGGCTCAGAAATGACATCGAGGCGTGGATAATCAGCAGACCAGCAGCCTAACCAAACGGCCCCACACCCTATAGACCATCACCGGGGGGACCCGCATTGGGGAGAAACGCAACCGAGGAGCGAAAAGCCAAAGGAAATGTCAGGACCTCAGCAACTGCGACAACAACCATTGCGGGTGGAGTTCAATCCTTCCTATGCGGCTGGTTTGGTGGCCTTGGCAGAGACCTGGGGGATCTCTCCGGTGGCGGTTGCTCGGCGGATCGTTCGTGAGGCCCTCAGAGAACACGGGGTTCTCGACCGTCCCCAGTCACTTTCCCGAAACCAGCACACCAGGCCGGGGATGGTTCACCGAACCCTTCGGATCACTCCTGCCCAGGCCTCCTATTTGACGTCTATCGCCGAATCGACTCACATGAGCCGCTCAGAGACCGTACGGGGGGTTCTGTCCTTTGCCACCCGCCAGGCCGTCGGTCACGACCACCTTCGCCGTGTGCCGTCCGTGAAGAGAACGGTGCGCTGGTCGGTGCGTATCACCCCCAGCCACGACGCTCACATAAAGAAGGTCTCCAAACTGCTGCATTGTTCCGAAACCGACGCCGCAGCCGCGCTCCTCGCCTCCACCGCGGCCCGTCGACAATTCCTGCAACATCTCAAACACCCCCCTGTGAACATCGACTAAGAAGACACCCCCCGTGTGGTGTCCCCGGGAACAGCGATCGGATGCTCCCCCCAACCCCGGACCGGGCTCCCCTCCAGTATTGCCCCAAATGCCCGTGATTATTAGAGGCGGTCAAGTGTGAAAGGGACGCCCTCCAGGTCCGCTAGACCTCCAAAAGGGTCAGCGATCTCCTTCCCGGTGTTCCTTCGGAAGGACCTCCCCCCACACACCACCGCCTACCAGCACCGGCATGCAATCCCCCTATGGGCGCACCCGAATCAACCAACCGCAGCCAATCCGCCGCCACAGCGAGAAACGCTCGTCCCGCCCGAAACCGCGCATGGACGAAAACCCCTATCAGGGGAACCCTCCGTCTCCCGATAGTCGGTGCGGATGTCTTTGACCATAACTGCCAGGGACCGCGGTCCGGCCAGGCCCGAAGCAACCGGTATAGCCAGGCGGAACCGGTCGATCATCCCACAGGCCCCCATGCCCTCCCCTACGTAACATCGCCAACTCCGAACGTTCGCAAACCGTTCGTATCAGCGTTCGCAGCGTTCGCAAACCGTTCGTTTAGGGTCTGACCTGGGAAAACACCTACAGCCATTGGCAAACGTTCGCGGCCGTTGCCGGGAAAGCAACCCCCGTAAAGGACCGGGATGAACAAGCAGCGAACGCTCCTGCCAGAAGCCACCTGGGCCGACCTCGCATCAGCCGGCGCCACCCGATTTGCTGGTGGCTGCCCACGCGAGATCGGCTGTGGGCACCCCTTTAGTGCAAGCGTGTGGTCGAGATATCCCACAGCCAAACCGCCCCAGGCAATCACTACCCAGAGCAACCTCGCCCTCTAAGTGGCCTAGGTTCGAGGGCATTCCCTACTTGCCTTGATCGGATATAGCCCTGTTCCTTCGTGGAACGTCTCCCTTACCTCAGATTCACACACCTTGGTTTCAGCCTCCCAAGGGGGGTGCTCCGCCTGTCTAAGGGGAGAGGGTGATGCTGTCAGGGCCGGGTGGAAGTGCGCTTCGCCGATGTCGGGACAGAGGAGAAGTCGATGTGTCGGGTGAGCTGGGAAAGACGGTGCATGGTCCCTGGACGTCCATTGCTAAGTTTGGAGCCTGGCTATCAGCTCGGGGAAGGGTGGTGTAGGATCGTTGTATGGCGACACCGGTGACTCGGATTCGGGTCTTCTTGGCCACTCCTGGGGGTCTTGAGGGGGAACGGCAGCTCTTTCGCGAGACGATGGACGAATTCAGCGAGGTGTATGGCGATGCGGAAGGCTTTGTAATGAATCCAGTGGGTTGGGAGGTAGTTTCTCCCGGCACTGGCCGACCCCAGGATTTAATAAACGATCACGTCCGAGGTGCCGATTATCTCGTTGCCTTGCTTTGGGATCGGTGGGGAACGACTACGTCTGCGGACTCGCTGTTCTCCTCAGGTACCTATGAAGAGCTGGCTGTGGCTTTGGAGTGTCTAGGTGATCCGGATGCTGAAATGCGAGATGTCGCGGTGTTTTTCAAGGGTGTCGGTGATCGACAACTTAGTGATGCCGGGCCTCAACTCGCACAAGTACTCCAGTTCAAGAACGCGTTGGAGTCGAGAAAGGAATTGTTTTTCGGGACCTTCGACACCAGAGAAGAGTTGAGGGGCCATCTGTTGCGGTTGTTCATGCGTTGGCTCAGGGGTTTCGGTGAAAAGGTCCCGAGGATGGTTTCGTTACCGCAGTTGGGAGATGGTTCGTTGGAGGTGCAGGCTTCAATGGCGGCGCCCACCGAGAGTTCTGTTTTGTTGGGAAGGGCTGATGAACTGGCTCGCAGGGGGCTGGTGACTCAGGCTGAGGTGGCCTTTGCGACTGCGGTGTCCACGGATGATCGAGAGAGTCTGATCTCCTACGCTAAGTTTCTTCGTCGAACTGGTCGGCTTGAAAGAGCGTTCACGATCAACAAGAGGATTCTCGGTCTCCGCGAGACTCTGGTCGAAGTCCCGTTGGCGTCATCAGCGGCTGATCGTTCCTATGTATTGGCGAACATGGGTGTAATCCGCCGCAAGCAAGGCGATTGGACATCATCCAGGAATCTCCTCAATGAGGCAGTACGGACAGTTGACATGTTTTCTGACTCATCAGCAGCCGAGTCAAAAGCGTACGCCTTAGACAACTTGGGACTGACTCTCCGACGTCTTGGGGATCACGCCACTGCCTTAAGCAGTCATAAGCAGGCTCTGGATCTCCGTCACCAGACGGAGGACGAACCAGGGCAGGCGAAGACTCTGCTCAACATTGCCAGGTTGTTCAAGGACCAAGATCAACTCGAGGATGCACAGGTCTCCGCCTCGCAGGCCCTAGAGATATTGATGGACACAGACAACGAGAAGCACACACTGGCAAATGCGTACTCCACATTAGGTGACATAACCCGAGCGGAAGGAGATCTCCCAGGAGCGCGTGCACACTACGAGAAGGCGTTAGATCTGAACGAGAGAAGCGGCCACACAGACGGTGTAGCTATTGTTTCCTGTCAGTTGGCATCTCTCCTACTAGACAACGACGACGCTATAGGAGCTTTGCCATACGCGGAGCGTAGCCTGGAGGAGAACCTGCGCTCTGGTAACAAGGAAGGGGAGGCAATCGCTCTGCGGATGCTTGGAGATGTGCAAATGGCCAAGGGGTGCTTCGGTGCCGCGAGGACCTATTACCAAGACTCCTTTAGGATGTTCCAAGAGCATCAGAATCAAACTGGGGCGTTGCTGGCGAGAATCGGTACGGCTGAGTCGCTTGCAGGCGAGGGCAAGATCCAGGATGCCGCCTGCGTGGCCGAGGAGCTTCAAAGGTCGGTCACCGAGACCAGGCTAAGTGACGAGGACATTGCCAGGATACAAAGGCTCCGTTGCGGCTAGAGCCGGCAACTTTGTGGATTCGACCCCTGCTACCGGGCTTGGATCCAGTCTCCGGTGGGCCAAAAGAAGCAGGTAAGTAGACCTTTGGACCATGTACCACATCCGGTGTCAATTAGAGCCAAATTGCCCGTGATGCGCGGCCGGTACCCCGGCTGAGGTCGATGCCCGGAGACTCTGAATACACGACTCGCCGAATCAGTCAGGTCGGGCGGCAGGGGGTCCGTCGGGCTGTGGGTCACCAACAGTTCACCAGCCCGGTAGTTGTCACGCAGGCCTCGAAGGAATTGTATGTGAGAGAGGGGAACGGTCCTGCGGGGTTCAGTAAAACCGGGTGACTTGTGTTTCAGAGCGTAGGCCCTCAAAGTTGCTGCACCCCCGATTCGCAAGAAGTCCGCAGACAATCCTCCGTCGAGGTAACGTAAAAAAGCCGCCTCGTGATGCCCACGCAGGAACGTTGCTTGAATGGGGCTAGCCTTTAGCTGGATAAGATACTCGATGACATCCGCACTGAAGGGTCCCCGATTGATGTAGTCGCCGACGAAGACAATCACGTCTGTCCTTAGCACGGCATCGTCGACAATCTTCCTAAGGGCGGCTAGGTTTCCGTGTATATCTCCAATAATGGCTATCTCGTGATTCATAACAGGACCTTTGGCAAGTCAGAGTAAGCCACTTCTCGATCTTCAGAGGTCATCGCCATTATCGCAAGGGTTGCCCTCTCACGATCGTCGTCCCACTCAGCCACCGCAAGACTCTCCAGAGATTTATAGATAGTAGGGGCCGGCTCGCCAACCGCCTCTCTCAGCCTTTTCCGGAGCTTTTCCAACTCTTTCAGGGAAGGTTCAGAAACAATACGAGGATCCGATGATAAAAGAGTGACGAGGCCCGGTTCGTTGAACCGCTCCGCCAATTCCCGTACTGAGAAACAAGGTCGCCCCTCGGCCAGCGCAAGCGAGTAGATAGCAGTACGGAGCAAGTATCGGCCGAGACGACATAGGCCAGGAAGGTGAAGACTCAATTCCGTCTTCTCACAATCCAGAATTGCTGAGAAATGCCTAACCCGGGAAAGAAGCAGCGACGCGTCCGGCCCCTCAAGGTCACGGATGAGGTTCAGCAACTCCCCTGTCGGATCCAAAATGATAACCCCGTCTCGTCGGATGTGCATTCCAAAAAGAGTCCCAGAAGCGCTAATCATTTGTGGTCGGGTGTAGCAACTAAGATTCACGTTCCTGTAGGTTCGCGATCCCAACGGCTCTGGAACTAAAGCAAGCAGATCAAGGTCCGACTGCTGTACAAAGTCGTCCCGTGCCCGACTCCCATAGGCCAACAGTCCAACCACATCCGCTGGAACAATACACATAGCCGCATCCACAAGGCACTGTGGTACACCTAATCCTGCGAGTTCTCTCTCAACTTCGGCAACATCGAAAGTCGCTCGACGGTGGAAAGGCCTATCCACAGGTTCTCGAATCTCCCACCCATCGACACACAGCAGCCTCGTAATCAAGGTTCACTGAATCATCGAACGGCAGGGGATAGTGACGGAGCTAGCGGACTCCCCGCAGGTTTCTCCAGCATCGAGCAACGCACGGATGATGTTGGCTTGGTGGAGTTGTATGAGGTTGGCCGTGCACTCTTTGATGGCGGGTCCCCAGGCGGGCTTGTTGGGTCGGCTGCAAGGTGGCTGACAGTTTGGATCGACTGACCCCTCTTCTGCCGATCTCCACCTTTCCATTCGTTACGCCTCGCTGACCAACCTACTACTCAGTTTCTAGAATTCACAAGGAAGATACGGGAAGGTGCTGTGAGTCCACACCGTCCTCGAACTAGGTCATAGGATGTCCGTTGATTGTGACGCACTGGCGACTACATGTACATCGCGTATCGGTTCGACGCTGGTTGCCCATCTGGCAGGTACTTTAAGATCCCGGCCACCTTCTTTGATGCCCGCAGTGTTATTGGAAGCCGCCCATCGAGTTGGCTTTGGTTCCAGTTCATCTTGGATAGGGCCAGGACTTCTTTAGCGAGTGATTCTATGCTGTATTCAGTCATGGCGGGGCGGATTCCCAATGGAATTGGTATGTACATGCCAGGGTAGAGGCGGTACAGGTCGACGCTGCCACGTGTGTAGAGAATGTGGCGTCGCTCGGAGATCGTAGCGAACGTTCCTCGGAGTACCGGGTAGTCACTGCTGCGGAATAGTCGGGTTCCCTCACTCCCGTCCACGATCCACAGCAGTTCGAGATGACGGATGTGACGTTGGTCGGCGGCTGCTTCAAAACCTGACATTTCCTGGTCGTCAAACTGGGAAGTTTTGTGGAGCACCACCCGCGCAGGAAAGTGGTGGTGTTCCCGCTCGTAGGTATCGAGCGCTGTGCCGAGGAGATCTTCCGCGTCGGGGCGCCCAAGGTGAGGCTGGCGGTCATCCTTTTTGCGGGCTGCTGGTCCCCCGCGTACCACTACACCAGCGCCGCGTTCGTCGAAGACCTGAGCCACCGATGTGTGCACCTGATCACGGTCGGTCGAGTGAAAGAACGACACTCCGACGTACAAAGAGTCGAGATCGCCGGAGTGGCGACGCAGGCGCCAAGGTACACCACCAGCTTTGTAATAGAGCGCCGTGTGGAGGTTCCATGCTCGCGTTGCCTCGTCTTGGATTGACGATGATCGTCGTGACTTACTCTTTGCTGTCTGACGATCCGGATCCCATGTTGTCGAGCGCATCAGTTGTAGCGGGGTGCCACAACTGAGCGAGGAAGCCTTCAAAAGGTCGTGGAAGTCGACGTGGGTCGGATGTACCTGTGTGCTGGTGTCGACCTTCTCCGTTGCACCTCGCTTAGCTTCTGGGACATCATCTTGGAGATCGTCTGGACGCGCCACTACGATCACATCCACGACCCCTCTCTCGCTGAGATCTGCAACCTCTCGTTGATAGATATCCACGCACTCGGCAGTCGCTAGGTTGACCGGTTTGGTGAGTATTCGACTTAGAACCCGTCTCGGGATGGTTCGCATCCAAGTGTCGTCGAACACTAGTTCAGATCTGAAGGTGCGCTCAGGGACGAACCCAGGGAAAACCCGGAATAGTTGTGGATGTCGATTGTTAGCCTTCGCCTCGATCATCGAGCGGCATCCTTCGAGCCAGCCGCGAGCACCCGAAATAGCCTCGGCCGGGCCGACAAGGCCGACCCGAATGCGTGCCGGAGCCGCTGGCGTCCCAAGATCAACCGGTCCGTAGTCAGTGATCCCCGCGCGGGGGTCCTCGTGTGAACCGCCATGGCCGAAGTCGAGCAGAGGCTCCTCAAGAATCGTCGCTCTTATTGCCACAATGCCTCTTGACCAGAATCAGAGAATTCGGGAACCACGTCGTCGTTGGTTGGACTCCAATCCTTGTCATCGATCCCAGTATCTACGGGAAGGGTGATTAGATCACCAAAGCGGATCAAGCGACGGGGATCTCCGAATGCGGGATGGCGGGTCAGATAGTCGGCCCAAAACAGCACGAGACCGCGCACTGCTAGGTTCTTCTCAATCTTCTTCATGCCCTTCACCCTGTCTTCACCCCAAGGAAGTTCCCGGCGCCCATCAAAGGTGAAGTGGTAGGTTGGGTTGATCTCCATCGCCCATCCCTCGTCGGTCTGAACGAAACGAAGACTTGCCGCGTATTGCCGACAGTCCTTGGGCTGCGTCCCTTCGATGTCTTTGTAGTAGCGCTGGAACACAGTTCGACCGGGCTTGCCCCGCGCAACCTTCACCCGCAACTCATCACTGTCGTCCCTCGGGCCCTTGAACACGAACAGGCGCTTCTTGCCGTGATACCAGAGCATCCGGTGTTCCTGCTGCAGCACGGCCTGACGAAGCAGATCCGCGAAGTTCGACCGTGTATCAATGTCTTTGCTCTCAGCCCACTCGTCAATGTCGATGGTCTCATAACCGCCATCAAGAAAGTCTCCCAACCCATAGGCAGCGGGCCGAGCAAAGCTGTAAACCACTCCACCTCGAACGATCCAATCGCTCCGGAAGTAGCCGCCGTTCCGAAGGTCAGGACCAAGGTGGCGAGCACTTCGCTTCCACGTCGGTCCAAAGAAGATCTTCTGGGGCAGCTCCTTGATTAGAAGGAGGTTCGTGTCGAGCGTCTCGGCCCGACGCCGGCGGCCAGAGACCGCCCGAGTTGACTTTCCATCCATGGCCCACGACAGCAGACGACCGACCGAGTTCTCGTCAAGGCGATCGACGTCCTTGTCAAAGTCCAGCCGCCAAGAACTCCGCCCTGTGGCCGGCGGCTCGGCCCGGTCGATGGGAGCCCACCAGATGTCGCCGTCCGTTGGCCGGGAACACACAATGATGACTTTGTTAGACCCACCACGCC
Source organism: Caldilineaceae bacterium (assembly GCA_026914085.1). Classification (GTDB taxonomy): domain Bacteria; phylum Chloroflexota; class Anaerolineae; order Caldilineales; family Caldilineaceae; genus Bin5. The sequence continues at coordinate 21,243 of JAPPKG010000421.1, forward strand.
AATACGCGACATCGGAGGACTTGAGCAAGAAGTGAAAGGAACTTTCCGTCTCGCTAGGGAACCTCCCTGCTGTCGCCTTGCTCTGCACCATCACGTGCACGTTCGATGCCGCCCGCCCTACCGGGTTTACCAACTCGATCTCGCCGTCGACACCAAAGTCAACTCGCCGGTCGTGCCAGATCTGGCCAAGACGAGTGACCGCCAGAGCCACGAATCGCTGGCCTTCTTCACCAATCTGGTCGCTCTCAGAATAGATCTTCCCAGTTGACATGTTCTCCTCAACGGGTTTCATCAAATGTCCTCCCATACCCCCAGACCACGACCAACTCAGGATCATCTCCCGATCTCCGCAGAGATCACCGCAACCGCCGCCTGCTTCCCTGTCTCCCAGAAGCCATGATAGGAGTAGACCAACGTGGCCCTCGGTATTTGCGAACCTTCGAGCCCGTCCCGCCAACCCGCTCAAGATCCCAACCCAAGATGCATCGGAGTTGGCCGCTAACAGGCAACCTCCCTCCGAAAGGACACAGAACCAGACTCGGCGGGAAGAATAGAACTGCACGCAGGCCTCTAGGAGAGTCCAAAACTCCAAGCCGTCGAATACCCTAGGCAGAATCTCGACCAAGGCAGGAAGCTGAATTGATCTGACAAGCCCTTTCGGCTGTCGGACGAAAAGTGGGACGGTATTCGGCTTCGGGAAACCTACCTGTGGGTTTCCAGGGCTCAAAGATGTGAGACCCCCTTACCTTGTTTGGTAGGCCCTGTGTGTGATGCTTGGGGCTGATCGCCC
>JAPPKG010000298.1:0-2368 GCA_026914085.1 Caldilineaceae bacterium
AGCAGATCGAGCCATTCGTGGCGGGAGAGTTAATGATCCACTATGGGGAGCGGCGGGTGACTCTGGGAGCAGACGAAGTGCACCTGACTACGACCGAGTATCGGTTGCTCTGCGAGCTTGCCGGCAGCGCCGGACATGTGCTCTCACACGACCTCCTGCTTCAACGAATCTGGGGAGCAGAGAGCGTTGGGGACACGCGGCCGCTGCGAACCGTAGTCAAGACCCTCCGACGCAAACTGCGTGACGACGCCAACAACCCCCAGTATATCTTGACAGTCCCGCGCGTCGGCTACCGTATGGCCAAGGCCGCAACCACGGACTAGAGCTCGTTGACGCCCGTCACAACGGCGAACTGAGGGAGCAACCCGCGGCCAGTCCCCACCGGGCCGCGAACCCCAACAATAAAATCCCATATGCCCCTGGTGTTCTTCGCGTCCTTTCGCGTATCTTCGCGGATTAGAGAACGGTGTTCTTCGCGCCCCTTCGCGTCACTTCGCGGATCAATCTGTTCCGTCTATCACGGCCCTCAAGAGAAAAACATCCCGATCAGGCTTGCAGGCCCACCGCTGTCGTTGAGTTCTGAACCGCCTTCCAAAAAAGTCAACGGACCCTGGTCACTATCTTCTCTAGTCCGCCCCTTCGCCTCCAACCCGCGCGCCGCAAACGCCAAAACCGCCCTTGACAGAAAATACCATTAACCGTATTCTCTCCTCACAGAGGATAACCGACATCCCTTGCAGAGAACCGGGTGCAACCCCGGTCCTCGGGTAACCCCGGAACACCGTTCACAACATGCAAACGCCCTGCACATGGTGTCGCAATTTCCTTCGGCGTTGGAATCCCGTTCTGTACCCAAGAGTCATCTCAAAGTGCCAATCCGCGAATCGGGTGGACAGCTACCGCGTATAGAATCGAGTGACTTTCGCCCGTTCACGTCTCAGCCAATCGCCGCCGATCGACGATGAGCCTCCCCACCTTCCCACAAGCCTTCATACCAGGCCGAATGCGCGGCAACAGCCAGCTGAATGCCCTCGGCAGCTTCCTGTTGCGGGAGCCTCAGGTCGTCCTCACAGTCGCCCTGGTCGTCCTTATGGGGATTCTGAACCCCCGCTTCCTCACAGCCCGCAACCTGATCAACGTACTCCGCCAGTCCTCAATCAACGGCATCGTCACCGTCGGCGTCTGCTGGATGATGATCAGCGGCAGCTTCGACCTCTCCGTCGGCGCCATCGTCTCCCTCATCAGCGTCACCATGGTCGCCATGCTCGAAGGCGGCGCCGGCATCGCAACCACCTGCCTCTTCGGCCTCGCAATCGGACTGGCAACCGGCCTGTTCAACGGCTTCCTCGTCGGCAGGCTCAAAGCCAATCCCATGCTCACCACCCTGGGCACGATGACCATCTTCCAGGGCATCGCCCTCCTCAGCGCCGGCGGCTACTACTACCGAGTCCCCCGCAACAGTCCATTCCTTCTGATTGCCGATGGCTTTATCGGCCCCTTCGCGGTCCCCACGATCATCTTCCTGGCCCTCGCCCTGGTCATGCACCTGATTCTGTCCGAAACGACCCTGGGCGCCAGGGTCTACGCCATCGGCGGCGACGAAGAAGCCGCCAAGCTGGCCGGCGTACGCGTCCCCCTCTACCGGACCCTGATGTACATCGCCACCGGAGCCTGCTCCGCAGTCGCCGCCATGGTCGTCAGCGCCCGCGCCGGCTCCGGCCACTACTTCATCGGCCTCAACTACGAATTTCACGCCATCACCGCATCCGTCCTCGGCGGCAACTACATCTTCGGCGGCAGAGGCAGCGTCGCCCGCGGCGTCTGGGGCGCAATCCTCGTTGCCCTGCTCAACAATTCCCTAACCATCCTCGGCTTCGAACCCGAAACACAGCTGGTAGTCCAGGGCGTCGTAACCGCCAGCCTCGTCGCCATCCAGGTAATGGGCAGAGAACAGAAAACCGAGCCCGAACTTCAGTCATCAGGCCCGAACGGTGAATAACAAGAAACTGGGGCTCGCTGACGTTAGTCCATACAGCGCCATACGAGGGCAAAGTGCGCCTGATCCGCAAGGAGTCAGGCAAAGAGAACCCGAAACGCCTCTGAAGTTTTTCGCGACCCTTCGCGTCCCTTCGCGGATCAAAGAAAGGTGTTCTTCGTGGCCCTTAGCGCCCCTTCGTGGATCAAAGAAAGGTGTTCTTCGCGACCCTTCGCGCCCCTTCGCGGATAAAAAAAGGTGTTCTTCATGGCCGGTAACCCAACGCCGCAAAAACAACCCACATCCGAAACCGCGCAGCCGCCAGGATCGCCGCCCCGAAGATGGGGTGAGCTCCTCCAATGGCTCATCGAATACCGCGCCTTCATCCTCCTC
>JAPPKG010000397.1:0-2366 GCA_026914085.1 Caldilineaceae bacterium
TCAAGGAGAACAATTCGATGAAAATGCACATTGGCGGGCAGTGGGTGGACAAGTCTGAAAAGATCGAAGTCCTGCACCCCTTCGACGGCTCCGTCGTCGACACCATTCCCAGAGGCGATGCGGCCGACGTCGAACTGGCCCTCGCAACCGCCGAACGCGGCGCCAAAGTAATGGCCAGTTTGACCGGCTATGAGCGCTACGAAATCCTCCACAAGGCTGCCCACCTGATGGAGGAACGCAACGAAGACCTGGCCCGCACCATCACGCTCGAAGAGGGCAAGATCATCGCCGAGGGCCGCATCGAAGCCGCCCGCGCCGTCGAAATCATCGCCCTCTCCGCCGAAGAGGCCAAGCGCCTCGGCGGCGAAGTCGTCCCCCTTGACGGCGCACCCGGCGCAGCCGGCAAGTTCGGCTTCACCGTCCGCGTCCCCTGCGGCGTCATCGTTGGCATCAGCCCCTTCAACTTCCCCCTCCACCTCGTCTGCCACAAGATCGGTCCCGCCCTGGCCGCCGGCAACGCCATCATTCTCAAGCCGGCCACCGACACGCCGCTCTCAGCACTCAAGCTGGTCGAAATCTTCCTCGAAGCCGGCACACCGCCCGAGGCGCTCCAATGCCTCACCGGCTCCGGCGGCGTAATCGGCGATGCTCTCTGCGCCGACCCCCGCGTCCGCAAGATCACCTTCACCGGCAGCCGCGACATCGGCGAGCACATCTGCCGCACCGCCGGCCTCAAGCGCGTAACCATGGAGCTCGGCTCCAACGCCCCCCTCATCGTCATGCCCGATGCCGACCCCGAACGCGTCGCCCAGGCCGCCGCTGCCTCCGGTTACTCCAACGCCGGCCAGGTCTGCATCTCCACCCAGCGCGTCGTCACCCACGAAAAGATCTACGGCGATTTTCTCGACGCCTTCAAGGCCACCGTCGAAAACATCACAACCGGCAACCCGCTCGCCGAATCCACCAAAATGGGACCGATGATTCGCGAAGAAGACGCCGTGCGCGTCGATCAGTGGGTCGATGAAGCCGTAAGCGGCGGCGCCGAGCTCGTCCTCGGCGGCCAGCGCAACGGCCAGATGTACCAGCCCACCATCGTCTCCAACGTCAGCCCGGAGATGAAGATCTCCTGCGACGAGGTCTTCGGCCCCGTCGTCGGCGTCACCCGCGTCAGCGACATCGATGAGGCCATCGCCCTCGCCAACGACACCAACTACGGCCTCAGCGCGGCAATCTTCACGCAGAATATCGATTGGGCTATGCGATTCGTGCAGGAAGTCGAATCTGGAAATCTGCACGTCAACTGGGGCACCCAGTGGCGCGCCGACCTGATGCCCTATGGCGGCGTCAAGGAAAGCGGCATGGGCAAGGAAGGACCCAAGTACGCCATCGAAGAAATGACCGAAACCAAGATGGCGGTCTTCCACCTGAGCTGATAAGACAGGCTGGATTCACGTCGGTCGATAACAGAGGTTTTCGTCTTCGAAAGGCATCGGTGTGGGAACGTTCCCGTGCCGATGCCTTCTTTCGTCTCCGCCTCTAGCCGTCGCTGTCAAATACCGCCAGCCGGAACTCGTGGTTCATGCCAGCCTCTTGCATGGTCAGCCACGACTCACCGGCGATCTGCTCGGTGCAAGGGCCGAATGAACAGATCGTCAACCGCCGCGTGCGAGCTTCTTGTCTTAGCCGGTTAAGTACCGTCTTCAGCATCTGCCCTCGAAAGGGAGAAAACAGAAAGTAGACCGTGCCCCCACACAGGTCCGCGCTGCGAGCGTCACCTTCTCTGAAAGAGACCCCGTCAACTCCAAGCCTGTCCGCTTCACCACGAGCCTGCTCCACATATGCGGGTACCAACTCCAGCCCGACCGCCTCCACGCCCGTCAGCAAATGGACCAGCAGCACCACCTGCCCCAGCCCGGATCCGATGTCGACAAATCGGTCGCAGCGCATCAGTGGCACGCGGTCCACCAGCTCCAGCACCGCGCTCACCGGCGTCGACTCATAGTGAATCATCTCAACGTCGCCCCCGTCCCACGGCTGCGGCACGCAGTCGCTGCGGAAAATCCCGGCCGCCAGCGCGTCCGCGGCCTCCGCGCCCCAGTGCATGCACGCAGTATCGCCGCGCCGGTACCGGCAGTTGCTTTCAATCAGCTTCCGCAGTTGGCCCGGCGTGACCGTTCCTGTACGGAGGCCCGAACGCAGATCCCGAAAAAGAGCCTGGTTAAGCGCCCCCAAACTGCCCTGCAACGCGCGCACACGCCGCAGCCCCACTGCGGAGTGGGGGTCCCCACCCTGTATCTGGTACGCTTCCCCCAGAAAGTCGAGCGTTTTCAGCGCCTCGAAACGCGCTGCTAAATTGTCACTGCTGT
>JAPPKG010000513.1:0-2365 GCA_026914085.1 Caldilineaceae bacterium
CCCCGCTCTGGCAGCTCATCTTCGCGCTGCTCTACGCCGCGCTGCTCTGCGTCGCCGGCACCCGCTGGGCACAGAGAGCCCTGCAACAGGTCGTCGCCCGTCAGGTCGGCTCATAGGCCCTGGTTTCATTGAAATTGGTTGACGTGTACTTCGAAGACAATCCGAGGAGGTAGGGATGGGGGCACTTTTCACACTGGGACGCAGCGACTTCCTGAACTTCCGCCGCGATTCGATGCTGCAGTTTCTGATAGTCTATCCCTTCATTCTTGGTGGCATCCTTCGCTGGCTTTTACCCTGGGTGCAGACCGGTCTGATGGACAACATCGGCTTCGATCTCAGCCAATACTATCTCCTCATCGTCAGCTTCTTCGGCCTGCTCGTCATCCCCCAACTCGTAGGCCTCCTCGTCGGCACCCTCCTCCTCGACGAAAAAGACCAGGACACCCTCACCGCCCTCATGGTGACGCCCATGCCGGTCCGCACCTACGCCCTCTACCGTGCCCTGACCCCCGCCCTCATCTCCGTCCTGGGGATCCTCCTCGTCGTTCCCTTCATAAACGTTCTTGTCCTTCCGGTCGAAAAGCTTCTCCCCCTCGCCGTCTCCGCCGCGCCCCTCGGCCCCATGATGGCCCTGATCCTCGCCACCCTCGCAAAAAACAAGGTCGAAGGCCTTGCCATCATGAAAGGGCTCGGTATCTTCCTCCTCGTCCCGATCGCCGCCTGGTTCGTTCCCGAGCCATGGCAATGGCTGCTCGGCATCTCCCCCACCTACTGGGCGGCAAAAGGCTACTGGCTCGGCACCGCCGGCCAACCCTACCTCTGGGTCGCAGCCGTCGGCTTCCTCTACACCTGCGCAATTGCCGCCGCCCTCCTGCGCCGATTCCAGAACGGGCTTTACTCCTGACTGCTGCCATGCCGAACTGTATTCCTGGAACGGCGGACTCTTCGAAACCTGCCCGAAATCTTCACTTTTCCAGAGGGAACTACGTGCCAGAGCAACTTTGGCACGTATTCGCCTTCACAGGCGCGTCCACGAACTGTCGCTGGGGTGCGTCTGTCATCTTATCCATAGGTGCGCTATGAAAATTCAAATAAAGGATATTGTCAAGTCGATCCAGGAAAACGCCGAAGTCAGCCTTGGCAGGTATGGAAGGGTCATAGAACTCCTTTACGCCGATCCTATTCTTGAGGAAAATGGTGTCCATCACAAAGTCTACATGACTCTGCGCCGCACGGGCTGGTTCTACGGTACAGGTTGGGTTGAAGGTGGTGATGAGGGAAAATGGTGCTATGCGTTTAGCATGCCTAAAGTCAATGGTAGGAATCCCTACCCACGTTACGCTGACAGCGGGTTTGATACGATGGAAGAGGCACTGAGTGCGGGTATTCTCCGTATGGCCGTGCAAATATGGGATCTGTCCATCAACAAAGGGGATGAACAGCGGGAATCGATACGCCTACAGGCAGTGGTGAAAAAGGAGTACAAAAGGTTGATTTCTGTAGGTATACCTAAAGCAACGGAGAGCCTAAATGATCTGGCCTGAATTCAACCTACCAAATTCTCCAAGAATGAGGATCTGCGAGGTGGAAACGGGACGTCCAACCTCCGATGTTACTTTGGTATGAAACCCCCTTCCCATGAGATGAGAGCCTCCCCGCATCTCGGACCAACAGCCATCACTCTTCCCCCAACCACGCCATCACCAACTCCTGATGTCGCCGCACACCAGCCTCCCCCTCCAAGGCGGACGGCCCGTGCTCGAAAAAGGGGCTCCTTAGCGATCGCTGCTGCTGCTCGCACGCGTAGATGTCCTCCTGCATGAAGTCGCCCGACGCCATCGGATCGTCGCCGTCATCGCTGTCATACTTGCCTCGCACCCGCTTCGTCCAGAAATTGAAGGAGCGGATCGACTGCGAAGCAAACGCCAGCAATGAAGCGTCGGCGATTTTCGTGCGCACCAATACGCGCGTGCGGTCAGGCGCCAGCGGCGTCAGATGAAACACCGACCACGAGTCCTCATTCTCTGCCAGTCCAATACCCGGAAACAGCATCGGCACCCACGCGCCCGCCTCGTCAGCCGGGATGACCAGTGGTAACGCCGCATTCCTCTCGACATTCGCAGCATATTCCGCACTCAGCGGCTCCCGGAAATGGAAGTGCGGACCCGCGAACCCCGACTCGATGCGCTTGTGGTCGTACATCGACAGCGTGCCCGAGTGCAGATGGGCCAGATGATAACCGTCAATATAGTTCTCAACTACAATCTTCCAGTTAGCCGCAATATCGTATTCAGTGCGCCCCTTCTCATGCTCCACCAGCTCATCCACATTGTGAGGGCCAAGATGAGGTTCCACGCCGCCGAAC
>JAPPKG010000022.1:0-2362 GCA_026914085.1 Caldilineaceae bacterium
CGTCCACCGACATGTGTGACTCAGCCTCGGTCTGATTATTCCAGAGCCGCAGCTCGTTCAGTTGGGCCCTAGCGCCAAGGAACTCCTGGACTTCGGTGTTCCATCGCACGTCGATCTTGGCGTTGCCCGCCACAGACTCCTGGATGACCTGACTGGCGTGTAGTACAGGGCCGCGCACCAAGAGTGTAACCCGCTCGGCGAATTTGGTCAGCAGCAGACTTTCTTCGGCAGCGCTGTTGCCGCCGCCGATCACGGCCACCTCTTTGTCTTTGTAGAAGGGGCCGTCGCAGGTGGCGCAGAAGTGAACGCCGGCGCCGAGGTAGTCGTTTTCGCCGGGCACGTTGAGGCGGCGGTAGCGGCTGCCAGTAGCGATCAGGACGGCCTGTGCGCTGTACTCGTCGCCGGCGACGGTGTCGATGCGGTGATAGTTGTCCTGGCGCTGAATAGTGGCGACATCCTGGGCCTGCAGCAGTTCAACGCCGAAGCGTTCGGCCTGGGCCCTGAGCCGCTGAGCGAATTCAAAGCCGTCGACACCGTCCGGGAAACCGGGCAGGTTATCCAGTTTTTCAGTGGCCGCGGCCTGGCCGCCAAAGGCGGCGCGCTCGATGATGAGGATGTCTACGCCTTCACGGGCCAGGTAGAGGGCCGCGGTCAGGCCAGCGGGGCCGCCGCCGATGACGATCACGGGATAGTGCTTGCGGCTGGCGGTCGTTCTCAGGCCTAGTTTTGCGGCCAGTTCGGCGTTGCTTGGCTCGACGAGCCGGGAACCGTCGGCGAAGAGGATGGTGGGTATGATGCGTTTGCCATCGTTCATTTCGATGACGCGCTGTTCGGCGTCGGCGTCCTCCTCGATGTTGACCCATTGATAGGGGATGCGATGTTCGCCGAGGAACTGTTTGCTGCGGCGGCAGTCGGGGCACCAGAAGGCGCCGTATACGACGATGTCGGGTGAGGATTCGGGCATGGAAGTTGCCTTTTATGCTGGGAGCGATTTAGCGTTCCCATGAAACGAGACCCGTCAGCCAGCCACTGCGAAGGCCGACGGCGCGGCACGGCACATTGCAGTTGGCATTGTATCAGCAGGCGGGAACTTGGGTCAATTGAATGGCTGATTGTCGCTGATTCAAGCAGTTCGGAGACCTTGCGGCAGACTCAATGGTTCGGATTGTGTTTTTCCGATAACGTTCTGCTACCGCTTTCATTCAGAAGGCCATTGTAAAGCAAAATGCTTTGCAATAGTATAGCTACATGCTATAGTGGGACTCGCAGAAGGAACACAATGTACAGACTGACAGTAAAGAAACAGGCAATCAAAGCACTTCTTAAGATGCCTAGCCAGAATGCTCGGCGCATTCGTCGGGCGTTGGACAGATTGGCGGAGGATCCAGACCGGCAAGATGTTGATGTTGCTCCTCTGGAGGGGCGACCTGGATTTCGTCTGCGAGTCGGCGGCTATAGGGTCATCTTCGAGAGAGACGATAAAGCGCGCACGATTGATGTATTGCGCGTCGCTCCACGTGGTCAGGCATACATGCAGTAGGAGGATAGTTCTCATGAGCAACCTGCAGATCATTCACGATGATGCCGGACAGCCGATGTTCGCCGTGATCCCGTGGCGCGAGTATGTACGCTTGTCGAAGGACGGAGCCACGGAAGCCGCTCTGCGTGACGAGGAGATCTATGACCTTGCAAAAGATGAAGGGGGCGAATCCTTTCCCATTGAGGTTGTTGACCGACTCCTGTCGGGGGCAAGTCCAATAAAGGTATACCGCGAGTATCGCGGCATGAGTCAGAAAGCACTGGCGGCGGCAACTGATATCAGCCCGGTTTACCTTTCCCAGATCGAGACTGGGAGGCGGGTGGGCTCTGCCAAGACGCTGGCTTCGATCGCTCAGGCGCTTGAAGTCAGCCTGGATGACCTTGTGTAACCTGTGGGGAACCTTGAGGCAGGCGATGCGGGGGGCAACAGTCCTTCGGTCGGGTCAGTTGAACCGGAGCTCTGCCAGTGCGATGCCGCTTTCTCCGGCGATTGAGTAGAGCAGATAGGTCTGGCCGGCTTCCTGGAAGATGCCGGGATCGCGGAGCTGGCGGGCGGGTTCGTGGATTGCGCCGCGCTGCGATGGTTCCAAGGGCAGGTTGACACCTTCGTAATCGGTTTCCGGCTCCAGGATGGAGAATGGGGCGGAGGCTTTCCACTCTTTCCAGTGCGGGCGCAGATCGACGGTTGCGCATAGGATGTGCTCGGGGCAGTCGCCGGCGCGGGAGTAGAAGACGTAGAGGATGTCGTCGCGGAGGAGGAGGGCTGCATGGCGCTGGTCGCGGTCAAAGAGGACGGGGCCGGGCTCGAAGTTGGTGCGGCCGT
>JAPPKG010000223.1:0-2359 GCA_026914085.1 Caldilineaceae bacterium
GGGCCGACTAGGCCCGACCGCCCAGAACTGCAGTGGTCAGTGGTCAGTGGTCAGTAAACGGTTGCAGGAGGTGGTATTGGAGTGAGCGTAGTTTTGTAGGAATTGCGAGGAGAATGGGGATGGGCGAGGGGCGCTTTTTTGAGGATTTCAGTGTGGGGGATGTTTTTGAGCACAGGTTGGGGCGCACTGTGCTGGCGGCGGACAATGTTTGGTTTACGCTGCTGACGGTGAACCCGAACCCGATTCACTTCGATGCCCATTATGCGAGCCAGACGGAGTGGGGGCGGCCGCTGGTGGATTCGACGTTTACGCTGGCGCTGGTGACCGGGCTGTCGGTGGCGGATATTTCGCAGAATGCGGTCAATCTGGGCTGGGACGAGGTGCGGCTGCCGGCGCCGGTGTTTGAGGGCGACACGATTTACGCTCAGAGTGAGGTGTTGCATCTGCGGGCTTCGCAGAGCCGCCCGCATCAGGGGATTGTCACGGTGCGGACGGTTGGGTTCAATCAGGACGGTGTGGTCGTAATCGAGTTCAAACGTACGCTACTTGTTTATAGGCGCGGTCATGGTCCGAAATCTAGTCGGCCGGTTATTCAGGGTACTGCATGAGGGGCAGCGGGGGCGGACGCCAGGGCGTCCAGGCAACAGCAGTTTGACCACTATTGGGGCTGAGTTCAGGTCCGGTTCAGACGAGTCGACGATGATACGCCTGGAAACGCCGCGACTGATGCTGATGGCACTGACGGTGCAGCAGATGCGCTGGCAGCGGGACAGTTTTGCGCGGTTGGAGCAGGCGCTGGGCCTGGCGGCGAGCGGGCAGCGGCTGGAGGAGGAGCTGCGGCCGATCGTTTCGCGGGCGATCAGTCATATGCGGCGCAGGCCGTACCATGCGCGCTGGCATTGCCAGTGGGCGGCGGTGTTGAAGGAGGAGCGGCGCATTGTAGGCAGCCTGGCCTTTAAGGGTCCGCCGGACCGCGAAAACGCGGTTGAAATTGGCTACGGATTTGATTCGTTCTATCACAACCGCGGGTTGGCGACGGAGGCGGTCGGGGAGATGGTGCGGTGGGCGCTGGATGAGGAAGGTGTGGAGGCGGTGATTGCGGAGACGGCGAATATGAATGTGGCGTCGATGCGGGTGTTGCAGAAGGTTGGGTTTGTGATCACGTCGGCGACGCAGCGGTATTTGTATTGGAGAATCAGTTTTTAGTTTTCAGTTTCTAGTTTTTAGTGAACACCAGTCTTACCAGTCCTTTGAGGTTTGGCTGAACTGAGAAAGGCGAGGGCAAGACCCGGACTATCAAGAAAAGGGCACGAAGGGAGGCGGTCAGTTTTTTTGGACGATGTAGATGAGTTCGGAGGGGTAGGTGAGGGAGTCGGCTTGCCAGCCGGCTTTTTTGATCTGGGAAAGGAAGTTGGCGGTGTAGTGTTGGGCCATGCCATGTTTGCGGCCGGCGAGGGTGTGGTTGGGGAAGGAGACGATGAGGATTGGGGCGTCGATCTGGTGGAGGAGGCGTTCGGATGCGCCGCTTTGGATCTTTTCGAGGCAGGGCAGTGTTTTGAGGAGGAAGGCGAGGTCTGCGGGCGGTGTGTTCTTGTCGTCGAGGGCATTGTGTTGTACGGCGGCGCCGGCGAAGCCCATGATTGTGAAGAAGCGATTGAGGAAGTCGATCTGGTCGGAATAGATGTCGTAGGAGAAGTAGGTCACATCGTTAGGGAGGGGCATCCAGGGGCGGGACAGCGGGTGCAGTCCGCAGGCGATATCGAGGACGGATGTGACGGGCGGAAGCTGTTGGAAGAGCTGCGGATAGAGGGTGTCGAGAATGGGGAGTCTCTCGTGGGTTGAGGCGTGGGCGGACATGAGGCGGCGCAGGAGCTTACGCACGGATGGGTCGGCGGACAGGTCACCTTCGGAGGTTCGTTTGGCGCTGTTGACGGCCGTTTGCAGCTGGCGGAGGGCGTCGTCGTAATCGAGGTTGCGGCGGATGTAGGCGGCGGCGCTCTGATGGAGCTGGCTTTTGGCGGCTTTGACGGCCTCTTTGATGGAACGGCCCTTGGCGAGTTCGGCGGCGGCTATGTCGCGTACCAGGCCGGGATGCACGGAGCGGTATTTGCGGGCGGTCAGGATGGAAGCCAGCACCTGATCCAGTTGGTGGTCGGGCGGCGGCGGGTCGGCGTTCATTGTGGTTGGGGCGATTGGGTTGCTGGCGGCCGAGAGCGTGGTGGTGCAGGCCGTTTGCTGCGTAACTGTTATGAGACCGGCTAGGCCCGGCCGTTGCCGCCGGTGTAACGCTGTTTCAAGGCGCGGTTGACGTCGCGTTCGGCGTCGCGCCGGGCGATGGACTGGCGTTTGTCGTACTGCC
>JAPPKG010000012.1:0-2357 GCA_026914085.1 Caldilineaceae bacterium
CCAGACGGGGCACATGAGTTTTGAAGCCTTCAATATGTCCGACGGCACGTTGCGCGTGTTGGGCTTGCTCGCCGCGGTTTTTCAGCGTCCTCCGCCCTCTCTCCTCGTTATCGAAGAGCCGGAAGCCACTATACACCCAGGCGCTTTGGGACCAGTTTTGGATGTATTGCGCCATGCCGGACGCTCCATGCAGGTTGTCGTGACCACGCACAGCCCAGACATTCTCGACGCCGATTGGATCGAAGATTGGCACATCCGTATCGCTCAATGGGAGGCGGGCAGGACGGGTATTCGTTCCGTGTCGCCTATGGTACGGCAGGCATTGAATAAGCACCTGATGGGGGCCGGTGAACTGCTGCGCGCCAACGCCTTGACCGCGGGTGAACTCTCCGTCAACGATCCTCGCCAGCTCGAACTCTTCCCCGAAGGCGAGTTGTCTTGAGAATACAACCGATAGTCGAAGGATACGGCGAAGTGAAGGCCCTGCCTATCCTGTTGCGTCGCCTGGTCGAGGAAGCAGAAGTCTGGCTGGTGGGTATCGGTCGGCCGATCCGTAAACCACGTAACCAGTTAGTACGTGAGACCGAACTGAGAAAAGCTGTGAGGTTGGCACTCCTCCAACCGGAGTGCAGCGCTGTTCTAATCCTGTTCGACGGAGATTCGGACTGTCCCGCCGAGTTGGGCCCGGCCGTTCAGGAGTGGGCTGTTGCTGAGGCTGGAGACGTACCCTGTGAAGTCGTTATTGCTCACCGGGAGTATGAAGCCTGGTTTCTGGCCTCCATCGAATCGAGGCCATCGACGTATTCGGGCTGACGCACAGACCCATCCGGTGCCAGAACAGCCTCGCGGCGCCAAAGGGCAGTTGGAAGCGCGGATGGAAGCCGGCGCAACCTATCTCGAAACAACAGATCAGCCGGCATTGAGCGCATCGTTCTCATTGATGACCGCGCACAGGCGATCCCGGTCTTGCCGCAAGCTCGCCGACTCATTCGGTCGGCTGGTGAGTTCGATGGGTCAGGAGATAGGCGAATGGCCCCCTGCCCGCTGGGCTGAAGAGGGTTAACCCCCTATCTGTCCAACGCTGGCTGGAAGGAAAAGGAATGGTTCGCGATTGCCTTCAGTTGGGCCCCCACACATTACAAGATAAGGAGGATTCATTCTTCTGAATGCAGGAGAAATCATATGCTTCTAGACGAGTTAATCGCCCTTATTGAGACCCTGAGACAGCGAATCGCCGACCATGGCCCTACACTGAGCGTTAGCGAGACGCGCACGCGCGTGGCGTTGATCGACCCGCTCTTGCAAGTTCTTGGGTGGGACACAACAGATCCTTCAACGGAAATACCGGAATATGATGTCAGCGGACGCAAGATTGACTATGCATTGCTGGGGCAGAACAGCCTTCCAGTCGCTATCGTTGAGGCCAAGAGACTTGGCGGCCCACTGCAACCGTTTTTGGAACAGATGACAAATAACGCCAATATAGCTGGTGTCGAGTTCGCCGGAATTACAGACGGCAACCAGTGGGAATTGTACGAGGTACTCAAGAGTGGCACGTCAGACGTAAGACAGTTGTTGAACCTAAAGATTTCATCGTCATCATCTCATCTTAGCGCTCTCAACCTGTTGCTCCTCTGGCGACCCAACTTGGCTTCGGGCCTAGTTGAACCAGCAAGAGTGCCAGTAGCCGCTTCCCCTTCAATCGATGACCCGGTATCACCCGTTTCTGATTCGATTGACTGGGTGCCACTGTCGAGGTTCGTTGCGCTCAAAAAATTGGATCGTCCAGAGTTCATTCGATTTCCTGGTGGCAGTGAAATTCAGCTGCTGACCTGGTATGGTTTGGTTCAGCAGACGATTGGGTGGTTATGGTCCAAAGGGGTCTTAACGTCGGATAATGTCTCCGACTTTTCGACCAAAGACAGTTACTGGTTCCATACCGAAGCGATCCACCCATCTGGAAAGCCATTTTTTAGCCCTAAACCAGTCGCGGGAACGCCTCTGATCTTTGAAGCCAATTTAAGTAGGTTTGAATCTACAAGGAGAGCGAAAATTCTGATGAGCCGTTGTCGGCAGGATCTGTCTCGTGTTCATTTTGGGGTCATACGCAAGTAACGCTAATTTTCTCTGTTCGATTCCCCGCGCATCCTGAATTTCTAGGACCACGAAATCGTCCCCACATTTGCCTCAAATCCAGGAACACTTTCCTTCACTCGGCTCTTGAGCAGCGCGCGCGCCTCCGCTATAATCGATGGGGGTATGCTGGGGGAGTCCATTAGCGGTCAGCCGGAGGGGGAACCTGTTGCGCGTTGTGCTCGTTAGCAAGGCGCTCGTTGTGGGCGCGTATCAGAGGAAGG
>JAPPKG010000324.1:0-2353 GCA_026914085.1 Caldilineaceae bacterium
TGTTCAGCCACAACGCTTGTGCCCACCAGTCCACATAGCCGTAGGGGGCCTGGCGACCGTAGTGGGCGGTGACCTTTTCGTTGCGTTCCACCGCCAGCCGAATCGAGGCGCCTTGCAACTCGGTGATATCGATCTGGTTGCTGGTAACAAGCTCGATGAGGCGTGATTGATCGGTGCCGCCGACGACAAACATGACGCGTTCCATGTTCAATGCATCGGTGAGTCCGGACTCAACCGCCCACCAGTCGTCGCGGCGGTCGAACATCTTCTGCTGCGGGGAAGAATAGACCACTTTGAGGGGACCGGTTGTTACGGGCCAACCCTTCTCGATGTCGTAGTGGGTGAAGGTGGCCCAGTCCTGGCCCTCGAAGATATGCTTGGGCATGATGGGGAAGGCGCCCGAGTCCCACTTCCAGACGAAGAAGCGGTCGTGGTAGCGGGGGAAGGAGAAGTTCAGGGTGATGAGGGCGGTGTGGTCGTCGACGGCGACAGCCTCTTTGGTGTACTGCCGGACTTCGTTGCCGAAGCGGACCTCACCGCCGATTTCGATCAGGTGGTTGATTGTATAGGCGACGTCATGGGCAGTGAAGGGCGTGCCATCGCTCCACTTCACCTCCGGCCGCAGGGAGATGGTCAGCTCGGTGAAGTCGTCGTTGTAGTCAAAGCTTTTGGCCTGCCACATGACCGTCTCGTCTCTGAAGGCGTTCCAGTAGGCCATGCCTTCATAGATGACGTTGAGGCCGCGCTGGTAGTCGCCGCCGATGGCAAAGGGTGTGTAGATTTCCGACTCTTCAAACTCATCGCTGCCCCACCAGCCGACGATCAACGTCCCCTCTCTGGGAACATCTTTGACGCCTTCCACACTGGTTGAATCCGCGGCCGGTTCGGACATCTCTTCCGAGGCAGGCGCGGCTCCCTGCGCACAGGCGGCTACGAGTAGAGCCACTAAAGCCAAAAGCACAACGATCCTCAGATGCTCGCGGAACTTCCTACGCTTTTCCATTTCCTGTTCCTCCCTTTGGCCTGCATGGATGTGTTCGATTGCGCCCCTGCTCGAAAGGGACACGGAATGGGAAGTCGCTACGCGCTGGTTTCCCTGACACTGCGGCACTGCCGATGGAATATGCGGTTTTGCGGGACATGAGTGAATTGGGAATACAGGAAGGTCGGACGATTCCCAAACGACATTTATTCACTCTATTGTAGTCATGGAGGGGTAATGGTACAAACGCCAAAAATCGATCTTGATACGGCGGTTACGACCACGCCCGGCATACCTGTCGGAGCGACCATTCGATTGCCTGTGTCAACCGGGGATGTCTGAGCCGCTCCATAAGTGGGGTTCAGTGTTCAGCGATCATCATCTTTTTCGAGCAGGTACTGCCATCCGCCGGCGACCCAGCGTGCGCGCTGGCGTTGGAGGCCTTTCAGCAGGACATGGCGTGATTCTGCGCTGTCAACCAGGTCGCTTTTCTCGAAATATTGCGCGAGCTGGTCGAGGCGGTGCAGGCAGTCTTTGTGGCCGCGGCGGCCGGCGCGTTCGATCTCGGCTTCAGTCCCGAGGTTGCGACGGAGTTTTTCGATCTGCTGGCGGTAGGGCGCGGCCCAGGCTTCGGGAACGCGCTCGTCGTTGACGATCGACTCTGCGGCGCGGACGTTGGCTTCGACTCCCTGGCTGAAACGTATTGCCAACCGGCGCACCAGCTTGATCATCAGGTACACAAACAGTCCCACGCCGGCAATCCACAGCGCTGTCCAGAAGAGAAGCGCGTCCATACGTTTAACCCGCTCCCCGGATCAGCGCCACAGCCGCGCTCCCATCGCCTGGGCACGTGTCTCGACACCTGCGCAGAAGCCGGAACCAGGCGGAGGATTCACCACCGGCTGTCCTCTTCCAAATCTCCGACACCGTGCAGCGTCAGCTCCTGGGCGAAATGGCAGGCAGCGTAATGGTCGGGGCTGACTTCCAGGAGCGGCGGTATTTCCTCCTGACAGATCTGCTGGGCGTACTGGCAACGGGGGTGGAAGTAGCAGCCGGGAGGCGGGTTGGCCGGGCTGGGCACTTCACCCTCAAGCATGATTTCATCCAGCAGGGAGTCCGGGTCGGGTTGGGGGATTGCGGACAGGAGCGCTTCCGTATAGGGGTGCTTGGGGTTGAGGAACAGCTCCTCGGTCTGCGCCTGCTCCACGATCTTGCCGACATACATGACGGCTACCTGGTCGGAGATATGCTGGATGACACTGAGATCGTGGGCGATGAAGAGATAGGTGAGGCTGAATTCGGCCTGCAGGTCCTGAAGGAGGTTGAGAATCTGGGCCTGGACCGAGACGTCGAGGGCGGAAACGGGCTCGT
>JAPPKG010000173.1:0-2352 GCA_026914085.1 Caldilineaceae bacterium
TGGTTGTGCCCGGGAGCGGGGTCAGCCTGCAAAACCGGGCCGCGCTCTTCGTGCTTGACCCCGACCATCCCAATAGCCTCGCTCCGAACAAGCGCCCGTATCACACGATCATCCCGGCGATGACGACCAGGGGCGGCGCGTTGCATGCCAGCTTCGGTGTGATGGGAGGTTACATGCAGCCCCAGGGACATCTGCAGATGCTGGTCAACATGGTGGCCCTGGGCATGAGCCCGCAGCAGGCCCTGGACATGCCGCGCTGGTCTTTGAGCGGCCCGCATGCAGGGTTGGGCGCGGACGAAGACGGAGGCCTGTTGTCGATCGAGGAAGGCTGGGATTACGATATCCTGGCGGAAATGTCCCGCCGCGGACATCAGGTGGTTCCCGTGAATGGTGCGGGGCGAAGTGGTTTCGGGGGTGGACAGATAATTGTCCGCGATCCGGAAAGCGGTGTCCTGACCGGGGGAAGCGACCCGCGCAAGGACGGCTGCGCGGTCGGCTGGTAACGGGAGAACGGCTGCAACGATCAAGGTGCCCCAAGCGTCAGGCAAGTCCGAGGTTGATGAATGGTTCTAATACCCACGGTGTCGTTCGCACCGGTTCGTGAGAAGATGGAAGGCGCGGGTCTGAACGACCTGCTGATTCGCAGTTTTGAACATTACTACGCCCAACTCTGCGACGGCGCCACAGGATACATCCCCGGCGCCAGCGCACGTCCACCATCAGGTGTAGCGGACAGCTCCACGGCCATCGGTTTCCATGAAGAGGGCGTGGACGCGCTCAGCCGGCTCGTTGTTGTGAAACTTAACGGCGGCCTGGGCGCGACGATGGGTCTGCATGGGCCGAGATCGCTGCTGATGGTGAAAGACGGGTTGCGCTTTCTCGATATTATCGTCCGCCATGTCCTGCACCTGCGCCGGAAGAAGACGGCCCGACTGCCCCTCATCTTCATGAACAGCTACAGCACGCAGGAAGCAACACAACAAGCGCTCACCGCCTACCCACAGCTTGCCAAAGGTGAAGCTGGCAGCCTGCCGCAGACGTTTCTGCAGAACAAAGTACCCAAGATCTGGCAGGAGAATCTGCAGCCGGTAGAGTGGCCTCAAGACCCGGCCAAGGCGTGGTGTCCGCCCGGGCACGGCGACATTTACCTCACCCTGCACATGAGCAGCCTGCTCAGAAAGATGCTCTCTCTTGGGTACGAATACATGTTCATCAGTAACGCCGACAACCTTGGCGCAACTGTCGACACCGATATTCTCGGGTATTTCGCGGCCCGTCGCCTACCTTTTCTGATGGAGGTAACCGCTCGCACGGCGGCCGACCGCAAGGGGGGCCACCTCGCCCAGAGCCCTGATGGACGGCTCCTGCTGCGGGAGATCGCCCAATGCCCGCCAGAGGAGGTCGAGCAGTTTCAGGACATTGACCACTACCGGCTGTTCAATACCAACAATCTGTGGATTCACCTGCCCACCTTGCGAGAGCTGCTGCAGGAGCGGGACGGTTTTCTGGACCTGCCTATGATCGTCAACAACAAGCCGGTGGACCCTTCCCATCCGGACTCGCCACCGGTTTTCCAGTTGGAAACCGCGGTAGGCTTGGCGATCTCCGCGTTCGACGGCGCGCAGGCGATCCAGGTGCCGCGCGACCGCTTTTTGCCGGTCAAACGATGTAATGACTTGCTTGCGCTGCGGTCGGATGCCTACCGGCTAAGCCAGGCGCAGCGCGTCGGTTTGGATCCGCGGCGGGGGAGCGGTCCCTTCCCCGGGGGCGCCCCCCTTGTCGAACTGGACGACCGCTTCTACCAGTTCATCGACCAGATCGAGGAACGGTTTCCGCACGGGCCGCCCTCTCTGCTCCGGTGCCGCAGTTTTTCGGTTGCAGGCCCTTACACCTTTGGCGCCTCTGTCACGGTGGAAGGCGACGTCAGTTTGTCAAACAGCTCGGACACACCGGTCGACATCCCCGACGGCGCCGTACTCTCCGGGTAGGCAGGCTCTCTGCGGCCGGTGGATGTTCGGCCGCGATCGGGCTGCTAGCGGTGCCGCTTGCGCATCTGTTCCAGTAGCAGCGACTTGCCCCTGTGATAGCCGTGCCATAGCAGCGGGCTGGGCGACCAGTCCCACGCCCCCGTGTGCACGGCCATGCGGGCGGCAAAGCCCTCCTTGAAGCGCCATACGCCCTGGAGAGGATCGGCCGGATCGGCCGGGTTCGTCGGCGCACCCCACCAGTCATAGACCGTGCAGCCCTGTGCCCGGGCCCACTGCAGCGCCCGCCACTGTAGCAGATAGTTGGGCATGTCGCGGCGGCGGCGTGCACTGCTGGCCCCGTTGAAATAGAGAGTTTGACGACCGT
>JAPPKG010000544.1:0-2352 GCA_026914085.1 Caldilineaceae bacterium
GCACAAGGGAGGGCCGAATAGGCCCGACCGCCCAAAAGCGAGGAGAGAGTAAAGAAAAGTGAGGAGAGAGAAACGTCTTTCGCCATGCTGAATCATGAGCGCCTTTGGGCAAGGACTTAGCAGTCACTCTTATAGACACTTGCAATCCCGCAACGATCACAGCAAACTGTGGCCGGCTATTTGTGCCGGCGCCACCTGATAGCCTCCTATGCCCAAATACGACCAGAAGCTGATCAGCGCTAGCCATGCACTGCAGGGTTACTCACTGCCGCCCGACTTGGACAGGACCTGGCAAGCCACTTGTTCCGTACCGTGCAGAAAATCATAGGCCTCAAATTCTAGACGCGCCTCTGACGTAATGCCGGGAATGTCTCCGACGAGCGTGATCGTGTTCTCCTCAGACGATACAGCGATGTCTATACTGTCGAGACGGGTGCCGGTTCCGTCCGCATCCATCTTCCAGGAGTCGGCCTGCACAGCTTCTTCAATAGACAAGTGAACACCCCCGTCACTGGACGGGGAGAATACGTAATGACTGGCAGACAGCGAGTACTCAGCCCCCAGCAACCCCGTCTCCCGGTCATCGTCCACGTCTATTGAC
The DNA here is from genome assembly GCA_026914085.1 of Caldilineaceae bacterium. Classification (GTDB taxonomy): domain Bacteria; phylum Chloroflexota; class Anaerolineae; order Caldilineales; family Caldilineaceae; genus Bin5. The sequence continues at coordinate 602 of JAPPKG010000544.1, forward strand.
ACCTCCCAACTGTACTCCAACGCATTTTCCGGCACATTCTTCCTGTTAAATTCCAGCGTCTCCGGCACTTCCCTGAGATGAAACACAACCGCAAGCTTCCCACTACCTGTCAGCTCTGAACTGACCTGGGTAATGTCGATGTATGCAGGCAGTGTCTCCGAGACGGCATCGACGACACTCTGGCCCGGCCTGATTACTTCACTGTCAGACTGGCACAAGTCGGCGGTTAAGTCCGTGATCGACGGGACGTAGTCTCCCATCTCTACCGAACCGTCAAAGTAGTCATACGCCCTGAACTGAATCGGTGACTCCTCCATGATCCCGGGAATCTCCCCCGAAAGCGTTATCGTGTTCTCCTCGGCAGACACCTCGATAACGGCCTCCGACATAACTCTGTTCCCCTCCCGGTCCAGCCCCAGGATGCCTGCTGTGACAAAGCCCGGGTCCGTTATACCTGCCGCCGTATTGTTGTCTCTGGCAAGGGGAGGCACGAAATAGCTGGCCGACAGCATGGAGTCAAAGCCGCCGGCGCCTGTCTCCGCATCATTGTCCACGTCGACCGACACTTCCCAGCTGTACTCCAGTGCATGCGCCGGCACGCCCGTTCTGTCGAATGTCAACAACTCCGGAAGATCTCTGAGTTGAAAAGTGACGATCAAGGTCTCCCCGTCCAGCGCTGTCGTGACGCCGCGGATGTCAATATGTCCGGGAAGCTCGTGGGAAACATCACCGGATAAAGACCGGCCCGGCGTTTCCGCAGGCCCGTCCGACGGACCCTGAAAGGAGGTCGGCCGGCCCAAACCAAACGGGGTAAGACAGCCCACCTCCTCCGCACCATCCAGATAGTCATACACGCCGAATGCAAGCTGCGACTCTGCGGTGATTCCGGGGATTTCTGCCGAAAGCGTTATCGTGTCCTCTTCCGCAGACACCTCGATGTGCGCCCATTCGAGAAAGTCGATTTCGCGATTTGCCCTTCCATCTGGATTCAGAAGCCATGTGTTGGTTTGCAGATCGTCCGCCGCAATTGCGGCACGCCGGTCGCGGACGCTGGAGCCGTGGGAAACGTATATCGAGGACAGGATGTATTCGAACCCGTTAAGACCTGTCTCCTGGTCGCCGTCCATGTCGACCGACACCTCCCAGCTGTACTCCATTACACTGTCCGGCACGCCGGTTCTGTCGAACGTCCATGTCTCCGGAACGTCCCTGAAATGAAACACGACCGTCAGGGTCTCGTCCGACAGGGACGTGCTGATCTCCGTCACATCCAGATGCGCGGGCAGGGCGTCCGAGACATCGTCGCTGACGCTCTCTCCCGGCGTAACCGCATCATCGATATCACACTGGCTGGAGGACGTGAGGTTGCTTGGCGGCTCCTGGCAACCGACCTCATCGAACTCGCCTTGATGCCCGTGCGTGAGGAACGTAAGGCGCGAGTCTGGGGTGATGCCAGGAATCCGGCCGCGGAGAATCATCGTGTCCGTCTCTGGCGATACCTCAAGGCTGGCGTCTCTAAAGGATCTGATGCTTTGCCCAGGCTGCTTTTCCCAGACACTGGCCTCCGCCACTTCCGCAATGGGCGCCTCCGTGTCGTTCCCCTCATTTCCCGGCCACACGATGTGATAGGCGGAAAGAAGGTACTCAAAGCCGTCGTCGCCAGTCTCCGGGTCGGCATCCACGTCGACCGACACATCCCAACCGTACTCCATCGAGCTTGCCGAGGTCCCCGTTTTGTTGAACGTCAGCGT
>JAPPKG010000088.1:0-2352 GCA_026914085.1 Caldilineaceae bacterium
GCCTGCCCTCGCACCCGCCCCAACTGACGGACTCCACCGTACGGCCAGGCCTGGCCCCTACGCTGCGTCTCGCCCAAAGACGGTAAACGACTCCAGCCACCGTAGCCATGGATTCCCCGCTAGACTGATCCCACCCCAAATCTGAGATGCACACTTGCCTCAGTGACCCTTGACAAAACGAACATTCGTTCGTATACTGCTGATATGAACTTCAAAATCGCGCTCGAACCGATGGCAAAGCTCGCCCGTATCGGCGAGATCAACGGCTATGAAGCCGCCGGCGACGCGCCCCACGCCGAGCACACTCGCCCCGGCTGCTTCACCCCCGCGCAGCCCAAGCCCACGCGCCAGGAGCGCAATGCCGCCTCCCTGCGCCGCTCCATCATGAAAGTGGCGACCCCGCGCGGCCCAAAGCCGGTCCTGCGCACCATGATGACCACCGCCTGCGAGCGCAACTGCTTCTACTGCCCCTTCCGCGCCGGCCGCAGCAGCGCCGAACGCCTCACTTTGCAACCGGACGAACTGGCTGAAGGCTTCATGCGCATGCAGAAAGCCAAGCTGGTTGACGGCCTCTTTCTCTCATCCGGCATCATCGGCGGCGGCGTCAGGGCCCAGGACAAAATTATCGATACAGCCGAGATTCTGCGCAAGAATCGGAACTACCCCGGCTACATCCATCTCAAGATCATGCCCGGCTCCGAGTACGAGCAGGTGCGCAGGTCCATGCAGCTGGCCGACCGCGTCTCGATCAATCTCGAGGGCGCCACCCCGGGGAGGCTGGCCGGCCTCGCGCCTCAAAAGGAGTTCTGGGACGACCTGATGCAGCGCCTCCTCTGGACCGAACAGATCCGCAGCCGCGAACGCGTGCGCGCCTCCTCCGTCACCCAGTTTGTCGTCGGCGCCGTCGGCGACACCGACCTGGAGCTGGTTTCGCTCAGCGAGAAACTCTACCGCCAGGCCCGTCTTAGCCGAGTATACTATTCCTCATTCTACCCCGTGCCCGACACGCCTTTCGAAGACCTGCCGTCCGCCTCCCTGAAGCGGCAGCACCGACTCTACCAGGCCAGCTTCCTCCTGCGCGACTACAACTGGGATACCGAGGACATCGGCTTCGGCCCCGACCAGAACCTCCGCCTCGACGTCGACCCCAAGCAGGCCTGGGCCGACCTCCACCTGCGCGCCGCACCCATAGAACTCAACCGCGCCGACCGCCCCACCCTCCTGCGCGTGCCCGGTATCGGTCCCAAGAGCGCCGACCGCATCCTCCGCGCCCGCCGCCAGGGCGCCCTCACCCAACTTCAACATCTGCGCGCCCTCGGTGTCCCCTCACCACAAAAGGCGGCCCCCTACATCCTCCTCAACGGTCGCCAACCCGCCCACCAGATGCCCTTCTTCCCTTTTACGCAGTAACGGCCTCTCTCCTTCAAGATTTTTTCCCGCCTACCGGTATCGGTCTGCACTGCCGCGTGTTTCATTGCTTCCAGGACAAAAGCCCTGACACCAACTGGACTGGATTCCTTCTGAATTCACAGTCCATGATGGGTTCAATCCTTGGGTGTATCCCAAAATAGGGCAAACCCTCGTATACCTCTAGCTGCAGATGAACCAAGGACAGGCCGCGATCAACTCTGATCCCGAGGCAGTGCCGTTACTGACAACTAACCACTGACCACTGACCACTGCAGTTCTGGGCGATCGGGACTATTCGGCCCTCTCTTGTGCGGGGGCGGAGCCCCCGCAACGCCCCCTCTCCTGCTCACGCCGCAGTGAGATTGAGGGCAATGTGACGGTGTCCGACCGCGGCGGCCGTGCTTCGCCCCATCCCCCGTCCAGCTCCCGTAGATGCCGGCCTTGTCCTTGCCCATCTGCCACCTGGTCATTGGCCTGCAAGCAATTTCAGCCGCCGCTGGCACGATTCCTGCACCTGACCTTTCTCGCCCCAAAATTGAACTGCGCCCCAATCTTTCCCTTGCACAAGAGCAATTCGAGGCATTTGGTCAGCAAAGTCCTTTCGCTGTAAGGTATTCTAAGCACAAAGAATTTCATCCCCTTGCCAATTGTTGCAGCCACTCGGAATACGAGGGCCAGGCTACTTTTTCCAGGACATTACCCCAATGACAGTCAACAAATCGTTGCTGGCCGTGAGTTTTCCGCGCGTCCTGGGACTGGTCGCCATCCTGGCGTCGTTAACAATCCTCACCCTCCCAAGTGTCGGTGTGACCAATGCGCAAACCGAGACTGAGACGCCTGCACCCGGAGCCGGCGGGGATCCGGGCGGCCCGGCCGCGCCCGTACTTTCCACGACCAAGGGGCCCGGCTGGATTACCCTCAGTTGGGAGCCGGTATCGGGCG
>JAPPKG010000411.1:0-2346 GCA_026914085.1 Caldilineaceae bacterium
CTACGTATACCACAATTTGGCTGACAGCCTTTACTTTTCAAACAGCCTCTAAGAGTCGTGGTCGTACCTGACCACGGCGAAATCCCAGTAGGCACGCTGAATGACATCGTGAACCGCTCAGGACTTGGCCGAAAAGCCTTTACGAAGTGAAGGCTTCCCCCTACCCCGATTCAGCTTCCCGTTGTCGAGACAGTGAAGATACGCAAGGAGATCGCCACGAGCCGCAGACGGCTCGTTTTTTTCGTCTTTGTCTAACAGAAACATCTTTTTGATCCGCGGAGGACGCGGAAGGGCGCGGAGAACGGCGAAACTTTTTCAGATTCCCGAAGGCGCGCCGCGTTCTGGAGAGGGCGCCCACAAGGGGCGTCCCCATGGGAGGATGCGGCGGCTAACCGTCTGGGCCATTAGGATTACAACACCGTCCTGCCATGCTTGGGCAATTCTGCCAGGTCTCCAATTTGTATCAAACCTTGCCGCGATGTTCGCATCTGCCAAAAGAGCGCAAGTCTGCGAAGTCAGTTCCCCTCTCTTGTAGAGGCCTAAATTCCCGCGCACATGGTATACTGACTTCGGCCACCGGCACGCCCTCCAATTTTTCCGGCCGCTGCCCAATTTGCTCAGTCAGAGCAGCACGCGCGCCAAAAGCCGCAGAGTTTCCAAAAATGCTATCCATCAAACCCGACCACTGGATCCGCCGGCAGGCCGTCGAACACGGCATGATCGAACCGTTCGAAGACCGCCAAAGACGCGACGGCATGATCTCCTACGGCCTCAGCAGCTTCGGCTACGACATTCGCGTAGCCAAGGACTTCCGCATCTTCACCCCCGCCACCGGCGAGCTCACCGTCATCGACCCCAAGGCGATCGACGAACAGGCCCTGCAGTCCTACCACGGCGACGACTGCATCATCCCTCCCAACAGCTTCGCCCTCGCCCGCACCATCGAGTACTTCCGCATCCCCCGCAACGTGCTCGCCATCTGCGTCGGCAAATCTACCTACGCCCGCTGCGGCATCATCGTCAATGTCACCCCCTTCGAACCCGAGTGGGAGGGCTACGTCACCATCGAGATCAGCAACACCACGCCCCTCCCGGCCCGCATCTATGCCGGCGAAGGCATCGCCCAGGTCCTCTTCTTCGAAGGCGAAGCCCCCGAAGTCTCCTACGCCGACCGCAACGGCAAATACCAGAAACAGTCCGGCATCACCCTGCCCCGCCTGTAAAAGACACGTAACGACTCAGCCACTCGACACTCGCCACCCCGAGCGAGGCAGTAAAGGTGTTTCTCTCTCCTCACTCCTCTTCACTCTCTCCTCACCCGCCCTACAGATCGTAGATAGCCCGCATATTCTCGCCCAGAACCAGCGCCTCATCCCTCTCCGAAAAACCGGCCATCCGGATCCCGTTCACCCCATGCGTCGCGATCCCCGCCGGCGCATTCGAGCCGAAAACAATCCGGTCCGCGCCCAGCTCCCCGTTCTGCACAATCCCTGAAATCGTAAACGGCTCCGCCGCCGCGATCAGCGTCGTCCCCAGATAGATGTTGGCGTTCTCCTGCGCCGCCTGCACCGCCGACCTTACCCACTCACGGTACCCCATGTGGTCCATAATGATCGTGACCTCAGGATGGTTCCTGGCAATGTGAGCGATGTACTCCGGCGCACAGCCGCTCATATGGGAACCCGAGTGGATCGTCGCCGTGATGCCCAGCGAGCGCGCCAGGTCCATCACCGGATCGACCGCAGAGCTGTCCAGGCGGTAACGGTGGCCGGCCGCCATCAGCTTCACCGTGCGCGCCCCCCGCCGCACACAGCTCTCCAGGTCCGCCAGCGCGTCCGGCCCCATCGTCGGATTGACCAGACAGCCGGGCAGAATGCGCGGCTCGCCCTCGACCGCATCCAGCACCGCCGCGTTCCCGGGCCGCGGATCGGCCGGCACACCGCCCTGAAACACGACGCTCACGTCAATGCCGGCCTCGTCCGCATTGGCGAGCAGGCCGGCCGGCCCATAGGGCTTGCCGTCAAATTCATCCGGCATATAGGATTCGAAATCGGCGACGAACTGACTCATTTTAGGCCTCCGGTCTGTCTGATTGAAGATTGCCTCCGCTGCCGCCCCTGTTCGAGCGCGTCCAAAGGATCTATACCCTATCTGCGATCCCGCCCTGCGTCAAGCACACCATCCCGGACCGGTGCATCCCAATATTCGAGCGAACTTTCCTATACCTCGGATAGCAGCTGAGCCATGTCCAGTCCGCTTTCAACCCTGAAGTAAGTGAAGCGCCCCCTCTGACCACTGACCACTGACCACTAACCACTGCAGTTGTGCGGTCGGGCCTATTCGGCC
>JAPPKG010000566.1:0-2343 GCA_026914085.1 Caldilineaceae bacterium
CGCCCAGGGGCTGGGACGCCGCCGCCAGCCGCCTCGCGATATCGTCAGCCTGCGCTATGCGCTTCTGCCCGTGGGCGATGGCCGCCAGCCGCTTGTCAAAGTCGGCAAGGACTCCGGAACGCGCTACCGCCCGCTGCATGCGCTCCATCTGCTTGCCAAGCTCGCCCAGGGGCTGGGACGCCGCCGCCAGCCGCCTCGCGATATCGTCAGCCTGCGCTATGCGCTTCTGCCCGTGGGCGATGGCCGCCAGCCGCTTGTCAAAGTCGGCAAGGACTCCGGAACGCGCTACCGCCCGCTGCATGCGCTCCATCTGCTTGCCAAGCTCGCCCAGGGGCTGGGACGCCGCCGCCAGCCGCCTCGCGATATCGTCAGCCTGCGCAATGCGCTTCTGGCGGGCGACGTGTAGCTCGATCTCTTTGGGACGATCACGGCCCGAGCTCTTACCAGACGGGTGTGCGATCCGCCAAGAACTGCCGATTTGTTTAGCCACTTGGGTTTACCACCCAACAAACTGCTTGAACCACCCCTTCATTCTACCGACGCCCCTCGCCAACTGGGCTATAAGGTCCTTTCCACGAAAAGTGGGATAGCCTCAGGACGTAGGGCCGGAGTTGCTGGCGCTTGTCTAAGAACTTCGCGTGATCGTCATTGGCCTGCTCCCGGCCTGTGGTCGCCTTCGACCGCCTCCGGCGCTCCGAACTCCTGGTGGTAACTCTTAGAACGGTCGTTTCGGCGAAATCCAGATCTCAAGGCGAAGTACGCGCATGCCAGGAGTCCCAGCAAACCCAGCACGATAAAGCCGTCCCCTGGGTCCGGCCAATCAAGGATGGCGGAGAACAGCTTGCCGACCACCACCACGATGACGAGCGCTGGCCCGAAGGTGCGTAGATTGCGGCTGGCAACCGGGCGCTCGGGTTCGGCAGGGGAGCCGTCCGGCATGGTTAGAGTATAGCGATCCAGCCATGCCGTGAAAGCGGTCCAGATGGTGTGAAAACCCGGCGGCAGCCCCTGCACCCGGGAGAAGCTCGAGGGGTTATGGCGAGCATCGCTGAGGAGGGAGGCCCGCAGCTGTTCCTCCCGCCAGACTCAACGGGCCACTACGTGGGTCCGGAAGGCCCGCATAGGTTCATTGATGTAGTTGGCGACAGCTTCAGCTTCGTCCATGCAGAATCCCGACGGATGGAGCCGCGAGCAACGGGGCGTCGCATTCCTAGAGCGGTTGTGCCGGTTTCGGCCGATACGTTGCTTTGACCCGCCTGCTACTCAAGAAATAGGCACCCCAAGCCAGGCAGTATCCCAAGCGCGCTAAGTTGATCTCGTTCGGTCCAGCAGTGATGATTGGCGATAGTTCCAAGGCTGCATGCGCATAGAGCCCACAAATGGTTACAGTTCGCGCAGCTGCCCGCTTGACTAAGGGGGCGATCACAACTGGCGACATAAACGCTATGGCACCCAGCGTGCCAGCGATCAAGCCAACCATGCCGAATCCCCCTTGCGCGAGCTGCGCGGCGATCCTAGGGATACCGGCGGGGAGGCTCAACAGTTGCGTTCCCACGTACCCTCGCAACCAGCCGGCGATGCCCCCTTGGTCCGGCGGCATTCGCTCGGCTGACCGTACGCAACTTACGATGAGCGGCAAGAGCGCAAAAAACAGGACAAGGGTCCCGACTTCGGTGAGCATCTCGAGGGCAGCCATATTGCTCGCGAAGTACTCAGTGCCGAAGAAACAGAGTCAGTACTCAAGAATCCAGATATTGCGAAACATCACAAAGCTGTGGATATCGTGCAGTTGTAGGCCGATTGGGCCCTTGAGTGGACGCTCCGGATCCCCCGCGTGCTCGGCTGCCAGCACGCCATTGATATAGACCCGGATCGCGTCGGCCCGGGATTCGATGTTGAGGCGGTTCCACTCGCCAACCTTGTCCAGTCCCTCGGGAGCCCGCGCCAGCCCATAGATCGAACCGGTAAACCACTTGCCGGAATACTCGCTATCGATCTGGATTTCATAGCCTTGCTTTGATGGCGTGCAGTTGAAGTCCGGCCGCTCCGCGATACCGCAGGCAGCTTGGGAAGGGTCGCGAATCGATATTCCGCTGTTGCCGGGAGTGTTGACCCAATACTCCAAGTGCAGGTCGAACTCTTCGAACTCGCGCTCGGTGTATAGCCAGGACTGCCGCGTGCTCCACGCGACGAAAGCCTCCCGGTCGATGCCTGTAGTGCCTTGAAGCTCCTGCTGGCGATCTATCCCGAAGCTCGCGGTGACCACCCCGTCGGAGCGAATCCGCCAATGGCCGTCCCCGAGCACCACCCAGTCGTCAAGTCCGTTGCGGAGAAGGTCGTTCC
>JAPPKG010000069.1:0-21771 GCA_026914085.1 Caldilineaceae bacterium
GTGCCTAATCGAAGGTGTCCAGCCAGACCACGTCCCGCCTGTCCCATCAGATCCCTTTACGTACCCGCCTTGTTCCTGCCCTCGCACCCTCCCCAACTGACGGCCTCCACCGTTCGGCCAGGCCTGACGCCGGCACTGCGTCTCGTCCAAAGACGGTAAACTGTTCCACCCACCGCTGGCCCGAATCCCCGCCAAACAGTTCCCACTCCAAATCTGGAATGCACCCTCCAACCTTGAGCTCTTTGACATCCGCCCCCTCATAGGGTCAAATAGTGCTGGCCTCTTCGATACCTGAGTGCTCCTGCCATTCACGAAAGTCTCTCCCATGACGACGCAACCCAACATCCTGGTCATCCTCACAGACCAGCAGACCCATACCGCGCTGAGCGCACACGGCAATCACTACCTGCACACACCGCACATGGACTCCCTCGTCCGCAGCGGGCTGAGTTTCCAAAACGCCTACTGCGCCTCACCTGTCTGCGGTCCATCCCGAGGCAGCCTGCTCTCCGGTCGGCTGCCGCACCGGACCGGCGTCGAGGTCAACGGGCCTGCGGTCAACCCCGGCATCTCCACGATGGGCGCACACTTTCGCCAGGCCGGTTACCGACCCTTCTACGCCGGCAAGCTTCATCTGGGGCCGAATCCAAAACAAGGTATCGAGGAAGCCGGTGGCAGTCAGGGCTTCGAGTTCCTCTGCGACGAATACCCCGTAGGGATACCCCGTCAACTCGGCACCGACACGGACCCTATCTGGACAGACCATGCCGTAGAGTTCCTGCAAAGCCAGGGCCCGAAAGACTCCGGATCCGATGACCCTTTCCTGCTCGTGGCTTCCCTCCACAACCCCCACGACATCTGCTACTGGGTCATGGAATGGCGCCACATCGTCGATCTCCCTTCCGACATCGAACTCCCTCCGCTCCCCGCCAACTTCCAGCCCGTCCCGCACGAGCCGGAATTCGTCGGCTTCTGCCGCAACCGCACCGAGTACGGCCCCGAGATGAGCTGGACCCACGACTGGGACGAAACAGACTGGCGCCGATACCTCTACGTCTACAACCGCCTGACCGAACGCGTCGACGAGCAAATTGGCCGGCTGCTCGGGGCCTTGGAGGAAAGTGGTCTCGTCGACGACACGTTAGTCGTCCTGACGAGCGATCATGGCGAAGGAGTCGCTGCCCACAAATGGGTCACCAAACTCATGCTGTGGGAGGAAGTCGTCAGAGTGCCTTTGGCAATTAGGCTGCCGGGGGCGGTTCCAGAGAATCACATGGACCGCACGCACCTCGTTTCCGGCGTAGACCTGTTGCCGACGCTGTGCGACTACGCAAACATCGCCGCCCCGGAAGGAATAGACGGGCAAGCTGTTCGCCCGGTAATCGAGAATCCCTCTCTACCAGGGCGTTCGAATCTTGTTACGGAGCTGCAGCCGTTCTTGGACGACGAAACGAAAAAGGGCCGCATGCTTCGCACGGCCCGCTACAAATATCTCGTCTTTTCCCACGGACGGCGCCCGGAAATGCTCTTCGACATCGAAGCCGACCCTGGCGAGACGCAGAACCTGGCCTACCAATCGGAATTCGCTGAGGTCCTGTCCGAGCATCGCAAACTGTTGAAGAGGGAGGTCACAGCAACTGCGGATTCTTTCGATTTACAGAATGCATTGGATTGCTGATTGGAAATGTTATGTGGCACTTCCTCTCTGCCCGTACACGCATCCCTCTAGTCTGAAGGTGGGAACCATTCCCTCAACACCTCTCGCAGTTCCCGAAAGGCCCTATCTTCGCATCTGGCTAACGAAACTTTCTGCGCAAGCCGATAGTAAAGTGAGGAGCTTCGACTCTTCCTTGCCCTGCGAAGTGCAGCCTTGAAAGCCAGAGCGGGCCGTTCTGGCTTGACTTCCCCTTCTTTCAACCAGGATTCGTCCCGCAACCATTGGCGTAGCTTGGAATTACCGCTTTTCCACCCAGCCACTTCTGCGACGTGAGGAGAGGCTCCCCAAACCCAAGCCTCCAATTCAGGTTCTAAAACAATCGTCCTCGCCCGATCCCCCCACCCAGTCCGCCCGAAATCCCTGTTGAGGGTTTCCTGCAACGCAAGTGGGGGAATCTTTTCTCTCCCACTTCCATGATGGTCAAACAACAGTAATCCATAGCGATATTGTCCCGAAAAGATTGACAGAAAGGTCACCCCGCGCTGAGCGCAACCTGGGTCATGCTGTTCTTCCACTCGCAAATCAACGTCAATCTTCCTGATTCCTAATGCTTCAGGTCTCTCAAATATGCCCCTCAGGGTCTGGGCCATATCTTTGTCAGCAGCGAGAACGATCAGATCCTTTATCTTCACCCCAAGACTCCCGAAGCGAGAAGTGATCCCAGCGCCACTTCTCCTTGCCACTCTCTAAGCAAGGGGTGCTCAGATCCGAGAACAATGTCGGTCGCCCCACTCTCGTCTTTGGCAAAGCACAGTACGTCGTCGATGGCGGCCGAGTTTAAAACTACAGTCGAATGGCTGGCCAGAAGAATCTGCGCATCGTACATCGAAGAAAGAGAGTCATATGCGGTAGCCACTGCGCCGGGGTGAATGCCGTTCTCCGGTTCCTCGATGAGATAAATGCCGCGCAGATCGTGGAGGTAAGCGGGAAGAGTGAGCGCGGTAAGTCGTAGTGTCCCGTCGGAAACGAGCCACGAGGGAACCTCGAACCCACCAGCGTACTCGTAAATCATGTATCGATGTCTATCTTCCGGGCGCTCTATTGTTGAGATTCCTCTGAGGTCGGGGAGGGCAGTTTGCAAGTGTTCTATCCAGTTACTGAATTTTTCAGAGTCGTCTGCCTGAAGTCGGTCAACTACCCAAGGGAGATTCGAACCATCTGGCATGAATCCCGATACCCTGGTCGGGGGACTTGGACGTCTAATCTCAAGGCTGTTCAACACAAATCGTTGAACGCCGCTGTTTAAATACTCCTTGAACCAGGTTGCGACTGGAAGTGCCCTTTCGTCAGCGGGTAGATTGCCAAGCGCCGACCTTTTTGGTCCAAGCCTGAATGCCGGTGCCCAGCCCTTCCCTGGTCTGTTGTAGGACTCGCTGTAGAAGTTGTCATTTCCGTCTGCAACCTTGCTTACAACCATCCTCTTGTCTCGTTCATGCCTGGGGGTAACCAAGGTATCCGGAGAACAAAAGGATTCAGGAAACAAAGATCGCATTGGCTCCGGCCCTGGTTTCGAATCCTTTTTCAGAAGGAACTGTTCTGACCTGAACTCAAACTGACGCTCCGTTTCATCAAAACCGATGGAAACTTCATACCTGGCTGTTGTCAAGTCTGGTCTGGCTGTAAGAAGGCGCAAATCTTCAGGTATCGAAGCCTCTACTGCAAGCTCAAGTCTGTCGCCGCCTCGCCGGAAAAGTAGCTCCTGTGGATTGCTTGTGCGGTTCTCCAGCGCGGCTTCCAATCCCTCAGAAACCAATTCCTGAAGAAATGAAACGACATCCAGGAAGGTAGTCTTGCCTGACGCGTTGGGTCCAACTAGCACGTGAAACGATCCAAGTTGCCTTGAAATGTATCTGAGACAACGAAAGTTTAGGGCTTCCACTAGAGTAATCATGGATCGCCTCCGGCTCTCCTCCTGGTCCAGAAGGCCAGATACGGCGGGCTGACCGCCTTGAAGTGCTCCCACGAACCCGGCTCCGGGTCTTCTTCCCAGGTCGTGTGCTCACTGAATGCCAGGATCTCGAACCCGCAGGCAATCAAGCCGTTGATAAACGTCGGCATCGTGTGCCGAAACTCCCTAGGGCCCGGCACTTCTATCTTGGAGCCATCCTCGCCTTCAACGCCCCAGGTATCGGTACCATATATGGCCACGACGTCAACCTCGCCATCCCTGTATATCGAATTAGACGAATACCCCCTTACTGGATCGTAGTCGTCGGGATTGAAGGTCTGCGTATACGGATTGTGCCACTGAACGTGGTACAGACCGCCCGCCTTTAGAACACGCGCCACCCCGGCAAAGACAGGGCGGACCTCCGGCACAAAGTTAATCGAAAAGGGCTGGAAGACGATGTCAAAGGAGTCTTCACTGAATCGGGAAAGGTCACGCATGTCACCCTGCAAAAGTACAGGCGAGAGCCCATAGTGCTCGGCCGCAATCCTGTCCTTCCTTAGCTGCTCATCAGATAGATCAACTACGGTGACCAATGCCCCCAGCAGACCCAATGCGGCCGACTGCTGTCCTCCTCCGCCTGCCAGGACGAGTACTCGTTTATCGCGCACGTCACCAAGTAACCCGGTCTCATCCACCATCTCTCGCGCCGAGGCTTCGTCCAACTCCAACTTGGGCCGCGAGTACAGGACTCCGGCGCGTGCCAATCCGTTCCAGCGTTCTCGATTAAAGCTAGAAAGCTCATCCATTTCTGCTTGCTCTCTTGGTCTTGTCAACTGCCTGGCGATTTGGTTCGGAGAGTAAAATTGCTTGGCTCCATGAAGGTAGACCCCGTGCATAGAAAAGTCTGACCCCAACACCCGCAAAGATCACCGCGTCAGAGCGTCAAAAACGTCGCCCCTCCTGTTTCTCCTGATTCCCCAGCAACTCGTTCCAACATGCTTGGCGGATGATCCTCTCCTTGTAATGATCGCTCTGTGAGACCCCAAGCGGATTGCCGAAGGACAGGATGTTGACGGCATCTTGCGCCTTGTCGCGCGCGTCCCAATCGCGGGCCCGGTTCAGCACCGCCGGATCATGGTTCCACGAAGGGGCACTGTTCCCACTCGTGCGGTTGAAAAGGAACTTGATCATATGGCGCTTGCCACCAGATCTGTTGCTGGCCGTGCCGTGCCACAAATCATAGTGCGTGATTGCGAAAGTACCTGCCGGTACGGTCAGAGGAACCTGGCCGCGAATGTTTGAATATGTCGCCATTCTGTCAGTCGGCGCGTTGCGAAACTGCGTCCCCGGAACGATGACCGTCGGGCCCATCTCCGCAGTGACAGCGTGCGGATAGTACAACCCCAGCAAGCGATCGATCGTCGTGTCGCGGTTGTTCGTACCGTCCTGGTGCCACTGCATGTCCCCTGATCCGGGCAGTTTGCAGTGCCAGTGCCGGTGTGAATTCACAGCATAGTCCTCGCCAAGAAGACTGACCAACGCGCCTCGCACCTGCGGATGCTCCACCACCTGCCAGAGCTGGGGAACCGACTCGGTAATCGCGTCGCCCGGGTTCGCGGTCAGCCCGTCCAGCTGTTCAGCAATCTGCTCATTCAAACCCGCCGGCAGGTCCAATGCGATAACGTGGTAGCCGTTTACCAGAAAGCGCGCCATGTCAACGTCCGTCAACAGATATTCGGTGTCTGTCATGGAATTACCTCCATCTTCTGCAAGACAAACTCATAGCCAACTACATCGAGATCGGTATCGCTGAAAGGGGACTGCAAGTGCGGGAACTGAACGATCTGCCAGCCGTCAACAACTGCATCATGTACGGTCGTATAGGGCCATTCGAACTCCCCGCCGCTGATCTCGACCCGGAAACCCTTGACCGGTTCTATCAGTGTGTACCCCAGTATCTCCGAAAACACGCTTGGAGTCCTCGCATGCAGGTACAGAAGTCGCTGGCGAGGCTGGGTCTGGGCATCCATCGGCGATCAGTTCCTGTAGGGAAAAAGGGCTTTTCTTGCTTCCGCAAATTATATGTGAAGCCCTCCGCGGAGGCAAGGTTTTCAGAGGTCGCAACCCTCGGGCCGCTTGAAGACCGCCAGGTGCGTCAGTCTGCGAATGTGAAATCCTGACGCGATTCCATCTCGGAGACCGAATTCACGTTCAATCCTCTCGGCAAACGCTTCTGAGCCGAAAACCCTGGGACAGCGCTGTCGCGACCGGAAAAGCTGAACGTCAGTGAATGCAACGCCTCAAAAGTGGTGGCAGCTCGCCATGGAACTGAGAGCATTTTCACCGGATGAGCGATTGGCGAAATGATTGGAACTTGCAGTAAATGCCGACCAAGGACCTCAATCGGCGTGATATAATGGTGACATCGTCATACGCTGACTCTCAGGAATTGACAATCGACGCGGAAATGGTCAGGTCAAAGCGTACAGTGACGTCAGCGCCTGAAACCGGCCCTGCATTCTTGAGAGCAAACCGCCAAATCAAACCAGGATTCTCGCCAACAGGAATCCGGGTGGTGAAGCAGCCCGTCGTAACGCAGTAAGTGGCCTTCTGATTGCATACCCCGAACCCGAATAGACAGTTAAGGAATGACTGCGAAATCAAGAAGAAAAAGAAAACTCCTCTACTTACCACTACTAACCACTACTTGCCACTACTTATCACGACTTGGAAGGACATAACTCCACCTGAACCAAGGCAAATGTATCCAACACTTACACAGGCCTGCCTTGCCGGCTGAGAGGCATTGGAGCTTCACTTGTAGGCCTGTGTCTTTTACAAATTTGGCGCCAATTCCAGATGCGGTCGATCTGGCTCCAGGCAGTCAATGCTCAATCCTACAGAATACCTGAGGGATCAGGACGGCCGCAGCAACTCCGTGAGTGCCACCCAGTCCAACTACACTAAGCACTTCACGAAGGGCGGAACTTCAACTACGCAGCCGGGTACATATGCCAAAGAAAGACGATTCGAACCGACAAAACCCGACAAAACCCGTCATTCTTAAACTCAATCCGAGCAAAAAAGTCTGTTGGGTCAAAATGAGACAAGAAATCGCGGCGAATCCTGTATCGGGTCGGTGCCCATTCGCCGTCGCAGTACGCGAGCGCCTGTGGCGTCCGAGCACAGATGAGTTTGCCCTGGTCCCAACCGGGTCCGGCGTTGACGCCAAAGGCGCAAAGCGTTAGAATCTGCGTAACTTCAATCCTCTTGAGAATCAAATGTCAGCGGACCGTGAGAGCAGCCAGCAATGACGTCGAGCGCCCATGCCCCGCAGTCGCATTCGGCTGCATCCGACAACGGACATAGTCCAGGAAGCAAAAGCTCAACCGCAGCCCAACCTCTGAACGGCAGGCAGAACACCTCGCCCGCCCATCCCGTGATCGACTGCGACATCCACAACGAAGTGTCGTCGGTCGAGCAGTTAATGCCCTACTTGGCCGACTACTGGCAGGACTATATTCGCGGGTCAGCCTTCAACGGTCCCCACGCCAACGACTATCCTCGCGGCGCGCCTACCTCTGCTCGACCAGGTTCCATTCCTGCCGAGGGCGGGCAAGCCGGCTCCACTCTTCAGCTGGTTCGGGAGCAGGCATTGGCCCCTTGGAACACCGAAATCGGGATCCTGAACTGTTCCTATCGTGTCCAGAGCGTAAGGCAGGAGGACCTCGCCGCCGACTTGGCTACCGCTGCCAACCGCTGGCAGATTGACGAGTGGCTGACGCCCGAACCGCGGCTACGGGGCTCGTTGGTCGTACCCAGCCAGGCCCCGGCCCGCGCCGCGGAGGAGATCCAGCGCTCGGGCGGCCATCCACAGTTCGTCCAGGTGGTCATCCCAGTTCGCTCCCATATCCCCTATGGCAACCGCTACTACGATCCGCTCTACTCGGCCGCGGTCGAGCACAACCTGGTTGTCGGCATCAACTTCGGCGGCGCCCCCGGCAACCCGCCGACGCCAGTCGGCTGGCCATCGACATATCTCGAAGAGCACGCCGGCATGGCGCAAGTGTTTCAGTCCCAGGTCATCAGCATCATCGCCGAAGGTGTTTTCGACCGCTTCCCAGACCTGCGCATAGCTCTCATTGAAGGCGGATTCGCCTGGATGCCTTCCCTCATGTGGCGGCTCGACAAAGAGTGGAAGGGTCTGCGTTCCAATACGCCCTGGGTGAGGCGCGCTCCCTCCGACTACATCCGCGATCACATGCGTCTGACAGTGCAACCGGTAGGCGCACCTCCCGACCCCCGCTACATCCTGCAGACCATAGAACAGTTGGAGTCGGACACGTTGCTGATGTTCGCCACCGACTACCCGCACTGGCACTATGATGACAACAGTGAAGCTTGGCCGGTAACTTTGCCTGAACCGCTCAGTGCAAATACATGGTCGGAAAACGCCCGCTCTTTCTATCGACTCTGAGGAGATCTGCCATGACCTTGGAACTTGAGATTTCCGAACAACCGCAAAGTGCCGAGAAAGCCAAATTGGCGGTAATCGACACCGACATTCACAATTTTGACGTCTATGACGACCCCGTTTTCAATCAGATCATCACCGATTACTTGGCGCCAGAGTGGCTGGAACACCACAATATGATCGGTATGCGTGGGCATTACGGCGTAGGCTACCCACGCCATCAACCCAACGCGGCCCGCACTGATGCCTGGCCCCCTAGCGGACGCCCTCCCGGCACTGACCTCGACTTTATGCGCGAACAGCTGCTGGATGCCTTCGATATGGAATACGGCATCTTGAATCCCTTGGCGGGGGCCGGCGGCCAGGTGAATCGGGAGTACGGCGCGCAGCTTGCCCGCGCAATCAACGACTACCAGATTGCGGAGTGGCTGGAGCTTGAACCGCGGCTGAGGGCCTCGATCCTCGTCAATTTCGAGGACGCCGAGTTCGCTGCCGAAGAGATTCACCGCCTCGGCCGCCACGAAGGCTTCGTGCAAGTGATCCTGGTGACCCGGACCCAGGAGCCCCTCGGCCGGCGCAAATACTGGAAAATGTACGAGGCCGCCCTCGAGTATGACCTGCCCATTGGCATCCATTTCGGCGGCAGTGCCGGTCATCCCCTCACGGGTGCCGGCTGGCCTTCCTACTACATTGAAGATCACACCGGCATGGCTCAATCCTTCCAGACACAGGTTACCAGCCTCGTTTGCGAAGGCGTCTTTGAGCACTTCCCCGAGCTGCGCATCGTGATCATCGAGGGTGGCTTTGCTTGGATGCCTTCCCTGGCATGGAGGCTGGATCAAAGCTGGAAGCGCCTGCGAAAAGAGACCCCCTATCTGAAAAAGGCACCTTCCGAGTACATACAGGAGCACTTTTGGCTCTCCACGCAGCCCATGGAAGAACCCAGGCAACACCAACATTTCGTTCAGCTTCTTGAACAAATGGACAACGGAAGCAAGCTGATGTTCGCCACTGACTACCCACACTGGGACTTCGATTCCCCGGACAGGGCCTTGCCGGCCACTTTGCCGCGCGAAGTCAGACGCAATATCATGGCCGAAAACGCCCGCCAATTCTACAACCTGGCCTAGAACTGACCTGGAAGAACTGTATGGGCGGAATTATCCGCTTCCTGAACACGCCCGTTACAACAGTACAAGGCACCGCACTGACGCCGGTCGACCTGTTTCTCACGGTCGCCTCAGTGCTCCTCTTCTACATACTCGCGAGAGTTGCCGCCCGCCAGTTTCAGAGAAGAGTGGAGCCGGAGCTTCCGCTCACCGCCACAAGTAAGCGCCTCGCCAGGTCTGTCGTCTATCTGTCGATCCTGTTGGCGGGCATATACACATCCCTGACCTTCCTCGGCGTCAATCTGTCAATCTTTCTTGTGCCCCTCGGCGCACTCAGCATCGGCTTAGGGCTGGGCCTCCAGAACTTGGCCAGCAACTACATTGCCGGGCTGGTCCTGATGACCGAAGGCACCATTCGCGACGGAGACGTGATCGAAGTCGACGGAATCCGCGGAACTGTCCAGGAAATGAGTCTGCGCACCACAGTTGTCAAAACCTTTAGCAACACGGAAGTGATCGTGCCAAACTCCCTGATGGTCTCACAGCGGCTTGACAACTGGACGAAATCCGACCAGATCCTGCGCATCGAGTCCCAGATCGGAGTCGCCTACGGCACCGACATCAACGCAGTGCACCAAATCCTTCATTCCCAAATCACGGCCCATTCGGCCGTATTGGCCGAACCGGAGCCGCGCACATTCTTCGTTGAATTCGCAGATTCCGCGCTTCTATTTCGGATTCAGTACTGGATCGATGATCCGGCGCAGCGCCTCTCTTCGCTGAGCGAAATCCTTGAAGCGATCTACTATGGACTGCAAGATCGGGGAATCTCGATTCCCTTCCCGCAGAGGGATGTATGGCTGAAGAGGGATCCCTTCGGACCAAACGTCTCGCTCGCTGTAACAGCCGAATCTGATTCGTGAACGCCTGGCTCGCAGTAAACATGAAGAATTCGGCAGCCCGCAAGGAGAACATTCCATGACAAAAATCGGTGCAGCCCCGATATCCGCGCCTGGATGGACCGCACAACCCAAGGAGGGCGTAAGGATCGTAGACTGCGATGTTCACCACAACTTTGAACGGCCTGAGCAGCTGTTGCCCTACCTGTCCAGTTTCTGGCAAAACCACCTGATCGACCAGGGACTGCACCTTCCCAGCGCCGGTTACTCCAATGTTCCCTTCCGCACCAATCGCCCGGACCTGAAGGACCCGACTCTGAAGGAACGCGACTTCAACTTCTCCTTGGAGTTTATGCAACGCGAACATCTCGATCCATGGAACATCGACTACGCGCTTCTCACCGGCCCTCCTCCCTTCTACGGCTACACCGGCCTGCCCGACCCCGATTGGGCCGCAGCACTTTGCCGCGCCTTCAACGACTGGACTATCGAGCACTGGCTCGAAAAGGACAACCGCGTAGTCAACGCCATCCTCATCTCGCCATCCGACCCGGCACAGGCCGTCACTGAGATTAACCGCTTGGCCGGTCGCAAGGACACCGTTGCCGTCATGGTCCCCATGGGCACGAGCATGCCGTTCGGAAACCGCTTCTACCACCCCATCTGGGAAGCATCATGTGAGGAGCACGGACTGCCGGTTGTCGCCCATATCGGCGGCGGCGGCGGCGCAGCCAGGTCAACGCCAACTCCGGTCGGCTTTCCCACCTACTACATGGAGTCGCGCATGAGCCGCCCCTTCGTGGCCAGCGCGCACGCCTCTTCCCTGATCTGCGAAGGCGTCTTCGAAAAGTTCCCCAATCTGAAATTCGCTCTGACCGAGGCCCAGCAGCTCTGGGCCGTCGCCGTGATGTGGCATATGGACTCCGACTGGAAGGCAATCCGCGATCAGACCCCCTGGCTCAAACGCCTGCCTAGCGAGTACTTCC
The DNA here is from genome assembly GCA_026914085.1 of Caldilineaceae bacterium. GTDB lineage: Bacteria > Chloroflexota > Anaerolineae > Caldilineales > Caldilineaceae > Bin5. The sequence continues at coordinate 11,077 of JAPPKG010000069.1, forward strand.
GCGAGCATATTCGCGTCGGGTCCCAGCCGATGCACGAGGCCGAAACGACTGAACAGCTCTACCAGTTCCTCGAAATGCTGCACGCCGACGAAACACTCGTCTACTGTTCCGACTTTCCCCATTTCGACTGGAACGACCCTGTCACCACCTTTCCCAAACTCGATCCCGAGTCGCAGCAGCGTATCTTCGCAGACAACGCCTTGGAAATGCTCCGCATCGGAGACGACTGGCTATGACCAGGGTCGTCATCGCCAAAGTCTGGGAAATCCCCCCGGGAGACCGTAAAATCGTCGTGCCCTTTCGCGGCCGCGCCGGCATAGGTGTCTTCAATGTCAATGGCGATCTGTACGCACTGCGCAATATCTGTCCGCACAAACGGGGTCCCCTCTGCACCGGCGAGTTGACCGGCCGCGTCGACGCCGCTGCGCCGCCTTCTGCCTATTCTGCAGAGCTTACCGTCGAAGGAGACGGCGAAGTCCTGCGCTGCCCGTGGCATCAGTGGCCCTTCGAGATCGCAACCGGCCGCTGTCTCGTAGATCCGGACGTGCGAGTCAAGACCTATAAGGTTCGAATTGATGGCAACGATATCGTCGTTGATCTTTATGACTGAACTTACGACCGGGAGTGCGAGTCAATCTCGGACTGAACAGGAAAAGCAATGACCGCTAACACTCTGATGGATCGCCGAGATCATCTGCTCGGCACAGGCGCACCGATCTTCTACGAAAGACCGGTCAATATCGTACGCGGCAAAGGCGTCTGGCTGTATGACGACGACGGCCGCCGCTACCTCGACATGTACAACAACGTGCCCTGTGTGGGTCACTGCCATCCCCATGTCGTGGAAGCGATGCACAGCCAGGCCCAAACGCTGAATGTTCACAGCCGCTACCTGAACGAAACCGTACTCGACTATGCAGAGCGTCTGGCAAATCTGCACGCCGACCAGCTGACCAGCGCCGTCTTCACCTGCACAGGCACTGAAGCAAACGAGGTGGCTCTCGAGATCGCCCGTTCCGTAACCGGCGGCCGCGGATTCATCTGCAGCGATGCTGCCTACCATGGCAACAGCGCCGAAGTGAGCAAATTCACTCGCGTCAGCCAGCAGACTGACGGCGAGAAAGCCAGGGAAATCCGCGCCTTTCCCTTTCCGCAGAGCTACCATTCCATCCAGGAAGGCGTGTCCGAAGCGGAGCTGGCAGAGCTCTACCTGGCGGAGGTCGAAAGCGCTATCGACGGCCTGCGTTCCGACGGTATTCCACTGGCAGGGATGCTGGTCTGCTCCATCTTCGCCAACGAAGGGCTCCCCTCGATCCCGCGTGAATTCATGACCCGCGCTGCAGAAATTGTGCGCGACGCCGGCGGTCTCGTTATCGCCGACGAGGTTCAGGCCGGCTTCTGCCGAACCGGCGACTGGTGGGGCTACGAAACCACGGGCTTCGTCCCCGATATCGTCACAATGGGCAAGCCCATGGGCAACGGCATGCCCGTTGCCGCCGCTGCCGCTTCCAGCGAAATGGTCGACGAGTTTCGCAGAAAAAAACGATACTTCAATACCTTCGCGGCCAGCCCTCTGCAGGCCGCCGCCGGCATGGCAGTCATCGACGTAATCGAAGATGAGGACCTCGCCGGCAGCGTCAAACAGGTAGGCAGTTACCTGCACCGCGAACTTTCGAAGTTCCAGTCCAGCTGCGAGCCGCTGGCCGATGTTCGCGGCCACGGGCTGTTCATCGGCATGGAGTGGGTGCAAGACCGGGTGTCAAGGCGCCCGGATGCGGAGGGCGCCAACACAGTTGTCAATCGGTTGCGAGAGAAAGGATTTCTGATCGGCAGCGCCGGCCCTTTGGGCAACATTCTCAAAATCAGGCCTCCGCTCGTCTTCAAGCGGGAACACGCCGACCTTTTCTTAACCGCGTTCGAGGAGAGTATAGGTCAGGATGTTCAGGCTTGATCTACCGGATCTGCACTACACCGCGCAACGGGCCGTCCCGGGTGGGCTGTGCCCGCGCACTGTCGTGAGGCGGCGAGATTAGGAATATGGGAATGGCAGGCCACAGCATTGATACGATTTCGGAGGACGGACTACGCAAACTTGCTGATGAAAGGCATATTGAGGAAGCGCTGCTGGCCTCTGCCGCACGCGCCCTGGACGACTGGGAAATCAACGCAACGGAAATCTCGCTGGTTTCGCATTCCGAAAACATCGTATTTCGAGTTGACTCCGACAGCCGGCAACCGTTCGTTCTTCGCTTCCACCGCCCCGGCTACCACACTTTGCCGGAACTGCACGGTGAGTTTCAGTGGACTGCCGCCCTGAACCGCTCGGGAATCGGCGCCCCTGTTCCCCGCCTCTCGAAAGACAAGCGCTTCTTCGTACCCCTAATCCTTCCCGAGCTGTCCCAGACCAGATTCGTGAGCCTGGTCGAGTGGGTCGAAGGGACACCAATGGCAACGCTGATCGAGCAGGAGACCGAGCCCTCCAGACTTGCCGCCTACTTTCATAAGGTTGGCAGCCTGGCCGCCCGCATTCATAACCAGGCCGCAGCCTGGCAGGTGCCGCCGGGCTTCCAGCGCCACGCCTTCGACGCCGACGGCCTGATGGGCAGTCAGCCCTTCTGGGGCCCATTTTGGCAACAATCAAATCTGACACCCGCAGAACGAGAGCAGATCATCTACGCACGCGACCGGATCTACAGCCTCCTCACCGATTATGGCCAGGATCGTCGCACCTATAGCCTGATACACGCCGACCTGCACCCTGGAAACCTCATCACAACCGGCGAAACCGTCCACATTATCGATTTCGACGACTCAGGTTTCGGTTGGCATCTGTATGAACTGGCGGTAGCAATCTCCTACTACCAGGACACGCCGCACTTCGAAGTTATCCGGAAGGCCATCATCGCCGGCTACCTCACCGAGCGCCCGTTGTCACAGTCCGATATCGAACTACTGCCCGTCTTCGTGCTGGTAAGAAGCATGGTGTCGCTCGGTTGGATTGACCAGCGTCCGGAGTTGGACAGCAGCCACAAGATACCCACGCTGATCAGAAGGTCATGTGAACAGTCGCAGGCCTTATTCGGCGAAGTCTGAAACATGACCAAGAGCGACTCCCTCTTCCCAGAGTGTTCTCTTTGCCTCCCGATTTAACTGCCCCGTTTCAGCCGCCCCCATTCTTTCGGAAATCTATGTCTCCTTGATTTCCCCCCACACCTTATTCAGGGACCCCGTGGTTCAGCCGCAATAAAACTGCGTGACGAAACCATTTCAACGATGCCCTGAAACATGCCTTGAGCTTCTGGAGATTCAACTGTGAGAAGAGTTCGATATAACTGTGCCATGAGTCTGGACGGATACATAGCCGATTCCGAAGACGGCTACGACTGGATTGTCCTCGATCCTGACATCGACTTCGAGGAACTTTCTTCGCAGTTCGATACCTATCTGATGGGGCGTAGGACGTATGAGGTAGTCGGTCGTGCAGCCTCGCACAGGCCCACGGACAGGCAGTTTGTGTTCTCGAACAGCTTGAAACAGAGTGAGCACAGTGACATCCAAATTGTCAGCGAAAACTGGGTCGAGACTGTTCGGTCGTTGCGGGCGGAGTCGGGCAAAGACATCTGGCTCTTTGGTGGTGGGCGGCTCTTCGCAAGTCTGTGCAACCATGGTCTGGTCGACACGGTGGAAGTTTCGGTCATCCCCGTCTTGCTGGGCGGCGGGGTACCCTTTGTGGCAAGACTATCGGGACAGGTTAAATTGACCCTCAAGGAGCAGAGAATCTACGCGAAGACGGGGACGACATTGCTGGTGTACGACGTGGACGAGACCGAATTCACGAATGGGAGCTAGCAAACAGTTGGGCCTGGTACCACGCAAGCTGTTTCCTCGATGACCGAAATCTCCATACCATGCAATTCCGCGCGAAACTCAGGCACGCCGAATCTATGTTTCCGATGGACTACAAAGTAGAATGGGCATGGCGTTAGCAACCATTTTGCTACCGTCGACAGATATTCAAACCAGAAAAGCCAGGAAACAAATGCACGCAAATGATAATGAAAGTGGTGGCGAAGAAGCGACACAGCCACACACACCTACTGCCACAAATGACTCTGATCGAGTCATTAACCCGCTCGACCTGGTCGAGCCGGAGAACGCGCTGCCCGAAACTTCGCTAACGGAACTGCCGTCAGTGGCCCAAAAAGCGGCCGCTGCCGCAGGCTGGACCAGCCTCATGCCCGTACAGGCCAAGGCCATCCCCTATCTTCTCGCCGGGCGGGATCTGATGGTCCAGTCGCGCACGGGGAGCGGAAAAACGGGCGCGTTCCTGCTGCCGATACTCCATCAGTTAAGGCGGGACAAACGCGTCTGCCAGGCCTTGGTCCTGGTGCCGACACGTGAGCTGGCCCTGCAGGTCTCCAAGGAGGCCGCGCTCTTGGGAGGGGCGGCTGGCGTCGACAGTGTTGCCGTCTACGGCGGCGTCAAGTACGGCCCCCAAACTTCGGCATTGCGCGACGGCGCACAACTCGTGATAGGTACGCCGGGGCGCATCCTCGACCACCTCCTGCAGCGTAACCTGCGCCTGGACGACCTGCATCAGCTTGTCTTCGACGAGGCCGATCGGATGTTGTCGATGGGCTTCTACCCCGACATGGTGCAGGTGCAGACCTTTCTGCCCTCCAGGCGAATCCACGGATCAATGTTCTCGGCCACCTTCCCAGCCCATGTACTGCGGCTGGCCCAGCAGTTTCTGACAGAGCCCGAATTCCTCAGCCTCAGCCGCGATCGCGTCCACGTCGCCGAAGCCGAGCATATCCTCTACGCCGACCCGGGCATGAAAAAAGATCGCGCGCTCGTGCGCCTGATCGAGATGGAAAACCCGGCGGCGGCCATCGTCTTTTGCAATACCCGGCGCATTGTCGACTACGTAACCATCGTTCTTCAGCGTTTCGGTTATGACGCCGACAAAATAAGTTCCGACCTCAATCAGAGCGAACGCGAGCGGGTGATGCGCCGCGTGCGCGAAGGCAAGCTGAGACTTCTCGTGGCGACCGATGTAGCCGCCCGCGGCATCGACATCCCCGAGCTCACCCACGTGTTCCAGTACGAGCCGCCCGAAGATCCGGAGTCCTACATTCACCGTGCAGGGCGAACGGCCCGCGCCGGCGCATCCGGCGCCGCCATCTCCCTCACGGCGTCCTTCGACGAACGTATGCAGATGGAGCGAATCGCCAAGCGCTTCAGCATACCCTTGGAGGAGCGCAAACTGCCCACCGATGAAGAGGTCGCCTCCACCGTCTCCGAACGCGTCACCTCGCTTCTGGAAGCAAAGCTACGCGGCCGCGACAATCTGCAAAGCGAGCGCATGCGTAGATTCCGGCCCCTGATCTACGAATGGATGCAATCCGACGAAGGCCAGACGCTGCTGGCCATGCTTGTCGACGACTTCTATCAGGACTCCTTGCACGCGCCGCCCGCCCTGCCCGAGGAAAAACCTGCCGAGCCACCCGCCAGGCAGGGACGCAAAAGACGTCGCAGTGGCCGCACCCGCCGGCCCCGCAATCGCCGCAATTGAAGTAACTCTTTCAAGGGTTTCTGAGGTTCCGCCCAGGTTGCACGCGGAATCGTGATTGGGCCTGAGGAAAGTTCGGGGTTGGCTCCCTGCCTGCTGGGGCCGCCATCACCTGTGGAGGATTTCGCCTTGGCCGCGGGCGCAACTTCATCAGCCCCGCTACCTTGGTGTTTACTTACAATTCGCCCGGCACATTCTGACGCAGCTCAGTCAGCCATGCCGCAGCCGAGGAATCACTCGGGGCACGCCAGTCGCCGCGCGGGCTGAGCGAACCGCCGCTGCCCACTTTGGGGCCGTTGGGGACGGCCGTCCGTTTGAACTGGCTGATCTGGAAGAAACGGAAGAGGAACAGTTTCAACCACTTCCTGATTTCAGCCAGGTCGTACTCATTGCGCTTGTGCTCCGGCAGAAACTCCGGCCACAAGCCTTGGCTGCGGTCGCCCCAGGCATGCAACGCCATGAACGCCACCTTGCTGGGCCGGAACCCATAGCGCGAGATGTAGTACAGGAAAAAGTCTTGCAGCTCATACGGCCCGATCTTGGCTTCAGTGGATTGGGCCGGCCCCTCAGCAGTCCCGTCTCCCGGTACCAACTCCGGTGAAATCTCCGTGTCCAGGACCGACTGGAGTACGCTGCTAGCGGCGTCGTCGAACTGCGAAGTGGCGATAACCCAGCGAATCAAGTGTTGGATGAGCGTCTTGGGTACTGAAGCATTGACATTGTAGTGGCTCATCTGGTCGCCCACGCCGTATGTCGCCCAGCCCAGCGCCAGTTCGCTCAGGTCTCCTGTGCCGAGGACGAGCGCGTCATTGTAGTTGGCCAGTCGAAACAGATGGCTGGTGCGTTCGCCTGCCTGCACATTCTCAAAAGTAATGTCGTACTCCGGGTCCTCCTCCGCGAACGGATGGCCGATGTCCCTGAACATCTGCATCGCAGAGGGCCGGATGTCGAGCTCATGTCCGCTCACGCCGAACGCATCCATCAAACGGTGGGCGTTGGAACGCGTGCCTGAGCTTGTCGCAAAACCGGGCATTGTGTAGGCGAGAATATTCTTGCGCGGCAGCTTGAGACGGTCCATCGTGCGCGCCGCCACGATCAGTGCCTGCGTTGAATCCAGGCCTCCTGAGATGCCGACCACAATCTTCTCAATGCCGGTCGCTCTGAGACGCTGCATCAGACCGTGCACCTGAATGTTGTATGCCTCGTAGGCCTGCTCGTCTCGGCGTACCGCGTCGCTGGGCACAAATGGAAAACGTTCGATCTCTCGCTGGAGGCGTTCGAGTCCTGGCGCTACGGCTTGGACGCCGCCATCGACGCCCCCTGTGCTCACGTGCGGAATCTGAAACTCGAAGTCTACCGTCCGAACCGCCGCCAGCTGAGACCGGTGCAATGCCGCTGCGTCATTGAAGCTGGTCTGCCTCATGCGGCTCTGCGCCAGCCGTTCCGTGTCGATATCGGCAACGATGATCTGCTCGTGATCTGCGAATCTCTCCGACTCGGCAAGCAGTTCACCGTCTTCATAGATGAGCGCGTGCCCATCCCAGGCCAGATCCGTAGTCGATTCACCCGGACCGGCTGCCGAGTAGAGATAGGCCGCAATACACTTGCCCGACTGGCTGGCGCAAAGGTCCTTGCGGTACAGAGACTTTCCGATTGTTATGTTTGATGCCGACAGGTTGGCCAGTACCGTGGCCCCTGCCAGTGCCGCGTATGAGCTGGGGGGAATTGGCGTCCACACGTCCTCACAGATCTCCACGTGCACGACGAATTCTCCCTCTGAACCGCTTGTGCCGCCCCCTGAGGCACTTTCAGGGTCCTCCTGCCCCACGTCCGCGCTACGCAATCCAGCACTGAACAGCAGATCGTTGCCAAATGGCACCGATCTGCCCAGGAACCGTACTTCACCGCCAACCGCATGGCGAGCTGCGCTGAACTGGCGGGTCTCGTAGAATTCGCGGTAGCTGGGTAGATAGGTCTTTGGCACGATACCCAGCACCTGGCCGCGGTATATCACAACCGCGCAGTTGAACAGACGGTTCTCGAAGCGCAGCGGCGCGCCCACCAGCAACACCGGCGTCAACTGCCTGCTCTCCTCAGCAATCCGACTGATTCCGGTCAGGACGCCGTCCAGCAGAGCCTCCTGCTGTAGCAGGTCGTCAATCGCGTAAGAGGAAATCCCCAACTCCGGAAACAAGGCAACCGCGGCGCCGGCTTCCGATGCCCGGGCCGCCAGGCCCAATGTGTGAGTCGTGTTGAACTCGGGGTCCGCCACCCTGACATGGGGCACACAGACCGCCACGCGTACGAACCCATGACTATAAATTGAGTTGAAGTCTTCGGTCATCTTGCCCCGTGCAAACCACAATATCCTCAGGCCACGTCGAGATAGGTTGTGCGATTCGTATTATCAGAGATACTGACTGCCGGCGCAAGGCCCAATTGACATGCGCAATTGATTTCTGCGATAATCGCTGAATAGACGCACGCCAGTTTAGGCCGCTTGCCGCAGCCAGGCTGGGCGATCAAGGCCAACTGTTCCAAGGACTGTTCACCGCAGTCCACGAGCCATCCAACCAACCGCTGTCGGTTCCGGCGTTGACGGAGCCAGACAGCGGTTTCCGTCAGTCCTGAATGTCAGGCGCCACTGGGAACACAGACGCAATAATGACTTGGAAAGTTGCCGGTATCAACTTCGACCATGCCCATATGGGAGATCTACTTCGCCAGTGCCATGAGCATCCCGAAGTGGAGATCGTCGGAATCTGCCACACCGACAAAGAGAGGATGGCCTCCGCCATCGAGAACTTTAACATTCCGGAGGCGCAAGTCTTTACCGATTATCGAGAGTGTCTGCAAAAGACGCAGCCGGACATCGCAATTCTGTGCCCCTCAACCGCCAGCCATGCCGAATGGGTGCTCAATGTAGCCCCCTACGGCGTGCATGTGCTGCTCGAGAAGCCGTTCGCCGCTGACCTTGCCGCCGCCGACCGGATGATTGCTGCGATGTCAAAGACGCAGAAGCAATTCATCATCAACTGGCCGCTGCGTTGGTACCCCTGTCACGTAACGGCCAAGCGGCTGCTGACAGAGGGTACAATCGGTGATCTGGTGGAAGTCCACTACTACGACGGCAACCGCGGCCCGCTCTTCCACGTTGCCGACAAGGAGGAGACCGACGACGAGTACCGGCAGCGAAAGAACGAGAGCTGGTTCTATCAGAAGTCCCAGGGCGGCGGATCACTCCTGGACTATCTTGGCTACGGAGTCACCTTGGGTACTTGGTTCTTGGACGGCCGCGCCCCCCTCGAGGTCACGACCGTCGTCGACGAGCCGCCCGGCCTCGAAGTTGACGAGCATAGCATCACAATCTGCAAGTATGAGTTTGGCCTATCCAAGTTTGAAACGCGCTGGGGAACCTTCACAGACCCGTGGACCCTGCAGCCCCAGCCCAAATGTGGCTTCGTGCTCAAAGGGACCGATGGCACGATCAGTAGTTATGACTATGAGGACACGGTCCGGGTCCAGACCCCTCACCGTCCCGAAGGCTATGACCATCCTGTTGACCGGCTGTCGCCCCCCAACCAGAACGTGATCCAGTACTTCGTCCACTGCCTGGAGTCAGGACAACAACCTGAAGGTCCACTGTCGCCCGCGATCTGTCGAATAGGCCAACAGATCGTAGATTCGGCAATCCTCAGTGCCGTTGAGAGACGTACAGTCCCCCTACTGGCCTAACTAAGACTGCCAATAGCAAAGGCGCCGGACCTCGCGACCGGCGCCCTCATGTGCACTTGCCTGCACAATGCTGAAGTACTTAATGCCTCGTAAACTTTCTGTGGGCGGTGACGGACTCGAACCGCCGGCCTATTCCTTGTAAGGGAATCGCTCTAACCAGCTGAGCTAACCGCCCAATTGAGCACGTAGTATACATTACCATTTGGAGGACTGTGAAATGTACAACTTGGCGGGAAAGGTAGTGTTCGTCACCGGCGCCGGCGGCGAGCACGGAATCGGTCGAGGGATCGCGCAACGGTTGGCGGAGGATGGCGCAGATGTTGTCGTAACCGATTACGTGGAAAAACCCTATCCTGACGCCGACTCGGAAGGCCTGCCGGCGCTCAAGGCGGAAATAGAGGGGCTCGGGCGCCGTTCCCTGGCCCTGACCTGCGATGTGACCGACTCGGCCTCGGTCGGTGCGGCCATGCAGCAGGCCGTAGACGTGCTCGGCAAAATCGACATCCTGGTCAACAACGCGGCCGCTCGCGGCGGCAAAGATCGTGTCCCGGTCGTCGAACTCGAAGAAGACGAGTGGGACCGGGTCATGTCCGTCAATCTCAAAGGCACTTTCGTCTGCAGCCGGGCTGCCGCACGTCACATGGTCACCCGCGGCGGCGGCGGACGCATTATTAGCGTCTCCTCGGTTCTGGGGCTGCGCGGCATCGCTCGTTTCGCTGCCTACTGTTCATCCAAGTTCGGCATCGTCGGCCTGACCCAGTCCCTCGCCCAGGAACTGGCCGAGTACGGAATCACCGTTAACGCCATCTGCCCCAGCCTGACGCCCACCGAGCGCGTCGGCCACATGACCAACCTGTTCTCCAACCCTCAGCTGCAAGTTAAGGAAGCGACTGACGCCCTTCTGTCCGGTGCCGCGGGAAGCACGCCCATCGGTCGCCTTGCCCAAACCGACGACCTTGCTCACGCCGTTTCCTTTCTCGCCTCGGACGGTGCCGCCTTCCTCACCGGTCTCTCGATTCCGGTGACGGGTGGCTCATTCATGAGGTAGCGAACAGGTCCGCATACGCCAGGCAGCTTGCTTCTTCAGCAAAGACCGGCTAACCGAACCAGGCATATCGGACCCGAAAACCAGGAAGGCGGCTAAGTCAACGAGTACGCAGGGGCGAGTGCATCCCAAAACTGGGGTGAACTCTCGCAGTCCCCTGGATGCAACCACGCCACGGTCAGTTCTCATTCCAGGTTCCGCCAGAATAAGCGCCGTCTCTAACCACTAACCACAGCAGTTATGGGCGGTCGGGGCGATTAGGGCCCCCCAATTTGGGGGGGGGGGGGGGGGGCCCGGCGGCCCCCCCCCCCCCGCCCGCCCCCCCCCCCCCCGGCGCGGCGGC
>JAPPKG010000434.1:0-2334 GCA_026914085.1 Caldilineaceae bacterium
AGCTGCTGGTCGAGAGGATGTCGGGGGGTCAGCGCCAGATGGTGGCGGTTGCGCGGGCGATCGGTTTCGATGCGACGATCCTGATCATGGATGAGCCGACAGCCGCATTGGGGGTGAAGGAGGCCAACACGTTGCTGGACCTTATGTCTGAGCTGCGCGATCAAGGGATTTCGATCATCCTGATCACGCATCGCATCAGCGACGTGCTGTCAATCGGGGACCGGGTGATGGTGCTGAAGGGCGGGGAAAGGCAAGGGGTCCTCGACGTTGAGGATTCAACGCTGGAGGATGTGGAGTACCTGATCGTGCGCGGGCGGCCTGACGGCGGCGGCTGATGCAGGTTTACACTGAAAGTACGCTTTCTGCGGCATTGCGTATTACGTGGCGGAAGGCGAAACACCCGTGTCCCAAGGTGCAAACCATACGGAAAGTCTCGGCATCACAGGGAATTCACACTGGCGGCGCTAACGACCAGCCGCGAATCGGGCGGAACCGATGGCAGAGAAGACGACATCATTTGCCGCTGGATTTGACAAAGCAACCCTGATCACGGGCGGCAGCAAGGGCATCGGCTCAGGCTGCGCGCGGGTTTTTGCGCGGGCAGGGGCACGCGTGGTGATCTGCGACATCGACGAGGAGACCGGGCGTGCACTGGCTGAGGAGTTGACCGCGACCGGGCCGGGGGATTGCCACTTTGAGCCGTGCGACGTGCGTCAGCCGGGCCAAATCGAACGGGTGATCGAGCGGACGGTGACGCGCTTTGGTCGGTTGGACTGCCTCATCAACAACGCCGGTCAGCACCCTGCACATGAGCCGATCGACAGTTTTTCAATCGAGGATTTCAAAGAACTGCTGCAACTGAATCTCGTCAGCGTCTTTGCCGCCTGCAAGTACGCGCTGCCCCATCTGCGCAAGACGCGCGGAAGTATCATCAACCTGGGCAGCATTGTGGGCGCGATGGGGCAGTGGCAGGCGAGCACCTACTGCGCTTCCAAGGGCGGCGTTCACGGGCTTACGAAGGCGCTGGCGATTGACGAAGCCAAGCACGGGGTGCGGGTGAATGCCATCATGCCCGGCAATATCCTCACCCAGAGCCGCCTGGACCTTGAGGCCACGATGGAATACGGCGAGGCGTTTCACAACTTTGTGGAGACATGGCAGTGGACCGGGCGCAGCGGGACAGTAGAGGAGGCGGGCAACCTCTGCCTGTTTCTGGCAAGCGATGCGGCCAGCTTCATCACCGGCGCGGAGGTGCCCCTCACAGGCGGCATCGAGCTTGGCCAGGGCCCTAAAGTGACGGTCAGCGAGCGTGAAGTGAAACCAGCAGCGGATAGTGGTTAGGACACACCACTACCCGCTCGCAGTTGTTTTCCGCTCTCTCCTCGGAATCCTATTTCTCTATTCGAACTAACTATAATTGTCCGGGGTGACCTGGTAGAGCGGCTCCAGGCCCTTGGAGACGCGCTCGACGTTGTCGGCGGCGGCCTGGCCGCGGCGCTGTGTGGTTTCGCGGGTTACGCCGGCGATGTGCGGCGTGCAGTACATGTTGTCCATCTGCAGGAGCGGGTGGGAGCTGGGCAGGGGCTCGGTGACGAAGGCGTCCATGCCGGCGGCGCGGATCTGCCCGCTCTGCAGTGCCTCGACCAGAGCATCCTCATCGACCAACAGCCCGCGTGCGACGTTGATCAGCACGGCGGACGGTTTCATCAACTCGAACTGGCGCGCCCCGATCATGTGACGTGTCTGGTCGGTGCTGGGCGTGTGGAGCGAGAGATAGTCGACCTCGGCGATCACATGGTCCATGGCGCTGGGATCGCCGAAGAAGGAGACATGACACTCGTCGCGCACTGACTGCGGGATGTCGGCGATGTCGATGGCCAGGATCTCCATGCCCATGGCGTGACCGCGCTTGGCCAGTTCACGTCCGCTGGCGCCGAGGCCGATGAGGCCGAGCTTTTTGCCGGCCAGTTCGTCGTTCAGGGGCAGGCTGAAGAGCTCGGCGCGCATGTTGGCCTGGGCGGCGCGATGGTTCTTGGCGATCAGGAGCATGAGGGTGAGCGCGTGCTCGGCGAGGGCGACGGCGCTGAAGGGGCCGGGCGTATGGGCGAAGGGCATCTCCTTCCTGAAAAAGTAGGGCATATCCCAGTGATCGACGCCGACTGAGAGCACCTGCCACAGTTTGACGCCGGCCTCGACGGAGGCATCGACCATCTCATGGGTGCAGCCGGCGCAGGCCACGACGACGTCGATGCCTTCGAACTGCGGGGCGACAGGCTTTTCGGGGTCGTACATCGTGATTGGATAACGCCCGTCGACCGCTTCGACGAAGCCATC
>JAPPKG010000240.1:0-2330 GCA_026914085.1 Caldilineaceae bacterium
AGCCCCCGCACAAGGGAGGGCCGAATAGGCCCGACCGCCCAAATGCGAGGAGAGAATGGAGAGGATAGAGAAGTGAGAAACACCACTGCATTTGCAGGCAATTGGAATAGGAACTGACCGTGGCCTGGTTGCCTCCAGAGGTATGCGACTGTTCACCCCCATTTTGGGATGCACCCCCAATGGCAGGGACTATCGGCGCGCAAAGGGTTCATGTTATCATAACCGGTGACGCCCCTTTCGCGCGCAGGGGCAGAGAAATCCGAGGTATATCGTAATGTCGCAAACAGGCCCCGCCAAACAGATCCTGGTCGTTGACGACGAACCGCGCATGGTGCGGTTCGTGAAGATGAATCTGGACCTGGAAGGCTATCAGACGCTGGAAGCCAATGACGGCTTCCAGGCGTTGGAAAAGATCCGCGAATATGAACCCAATCTCGTCCTTCTGGACGTTGAAATGCCGGGCCTGGACGGCTTCGAAACACTCAAACGGCTGCGCGAAATCAGCGATATTCCAGCCATTATGCTTACCGTGCTTTCCGACGAGGGCGACCGCATCAAAGGGCTGGACCTGGGCGCGGATGACTATATAACAAAGCCGTTCAGCCCGCGCGAGCTGTCCAGCCGCATACGTGCGGTGCTGCGTCGCTTTGAAGTGACCAATGCCCGGCCGGAGGACCAGATCATCAAGATTGATGACCGGTTGCAGGTGGACCTGCAGCGGCGTGATGTGATTGTCAATGGCGACCGACTGAGTCTGCGCCCAACCGAATACCGTCTCCTTCACCAGCTCATCCAGAATGCAGGATGGGTGGTCCCCCATGAGGTGCTGTTGACGAAAGTATGGGGGCACGAATACGTAAACGACAATCATCTGTTACGTCTGTATGTCACCTATCTCCGTAAAAAGATCGAAATGGATCCATCGAAGCCGCGCTACATCTTCACCGAACGGGGTCTGGGCTATCGATTCCGCGACTTCAAGGATGCAGAACAGTCCTGACCCGTGCCAGAACCGGTTAACGATCTCCCGCGGGCTATTTTTGGACTCAGCGCCAACTATGTTAACATTCACAGTCGGTCTGTGATGGCTACACACTATCGACAGAACAGATCGAGTTACTATCCATTCAACACGTCCTGGGACTGAGGAATGGGGTGCCGCCAAGACGCGGTCATTCCCAGCGTGAACAGGGCGGAAGCGAAACCCTGGAGGTTCTTGTGGCATCAGTCGTAACAATGAAAGAGTTGCTGGAGGCCGGCGTACACTTCGGGCACAGGACCCGGCGCTGGAACCCGAAAATGCGTCCGTATATCTTTACGGAGCGCAGTGGAATCCATATCATCGATCTGCACCAGACGATGACACGCATCAATGAATACTATGAAATGGTGCGTCGTCTGGTCGCCGATGGCGGCACAATCCTGTTTGTCGGCACGAAGAGACAGGCGCAGGGCACCGTCGAACTGGAGGCAACCCGTTGCGGTATGCCCTACATCCACAATCGCTGGCTGGGGGGCACGCTGACAAATTGGGCCACGATCAAACAACGAATCGACTATCTCAATCGTCAGGAACGGCGTAAGTCTAATGGCGAATTCCAGTCGCTTCCCAAGATCGAGCAACTGGTCATCGATCGTGAACTCGCCAAACTGAACCGTCGTATCGGCGGGATCAAGACGCTCACCGAAATGCCCAATCTGATCTTCGTGATTGATACGCAACGGGAAGAGCTGGCCGTCAAGGAATCAATCAAGATTGGCATCCCCCTGATCGCAGTGGCGGATACCAACTCCGACCCGGATGAGATCACATATGTCATACCTGGCAATGATGATGCGATCCGAGCCGTTAAACTGATTACACGGATTATCGCTGACGCAGTTGAAGAGGGGCGCCGCTTCCGCGAAGTGGAAATGGTAGAGACCGGACAGGTTTCTGACGACGAACTGGCGGAATTGGAGCAGTACCTCGGGCCGAGCACACTGGCCAAATTGCAAGGCATGGAAGACGAGGAAGAAGGGAGCGAACCCGCAGCGCAGACCGCTGACGTCTCCGAGGCAGAGAATACAGCGGCTGTCGCTGAGTCAGAACCTATGCAGGCGGGCGATGAAGCGTCCCTTGAACAGGCGGAGCCCGAGCCGGCGGAAACTCAGCCGGTCGGTGAAGAAGGGTAGAGCCGCCGCTGCTGTGCGCCGGCCTGTTTCGTACACCGGCCGCAGCGCACAGCGTATATCAGCAGCAATGTCATGTCGAAAAGGCGCCGCAGAGTACACTGCGCGCCGGAATCGGACAATCAGACGTAATCGTCCGCACGGCTGCGAAGGCGAAA
>JAPPKG010000179.1:0-21699 GCA_026914085.1 Caldilineaceae bacterium
CGGAGCCCCCGCACAAGGGAGGGCCGAATAGGCCCGACCGCCCATAACTGCAGTGGTCAGTGGTTAGTGGCCAGTTGTCAGAAAGGTCGCTTCCCCTGCCCCAGTGTTGATCGCGGAATGCCTATGGCTTAGTCGTTGCGTTTATAGTTAATTTGCCCAGTGTTTCCTGATTCCTGGCGGATCGGGCCCGTTCACTTGCAATGGAAGTGCCCAATTGGCGTAAATGCTTCCTTTCTGGCCGGGACACTTGTGACTATTGCATAGTCAGGGGGTTGATCCGAAGGGCAGATCTGTGGTACAATACTCGAAATGGACGGATTAGGCTGCTGCAGTTCTTGAATCCGCCCCTATTTCGTACGCCAATTTGGCATCAGGAGGATGACCATGGCAGACACAAAGAACCTTTCCGGTTCATCTGAGAAGCTCTCAGACAACCTGAACGGGCATGTGCCGTACCCGGGTATCCCAACAACGACAGATGGAGCCGGCTCGGTAGTTTGGGCCGAGACACACATAACACAGGCGGCTTGCGCCTATCCGATTACTTCATCGACAACAATGGGCGGCGGTTACGGCTCGGCTGTCGCCAATGGCGCCCGCAACCTTTGGGGCGATCGGTTGATGTTCCTGGAGCCGGAGTCCGAACACAGCGCCGCGGCCGCTTGTGAAGGGTTTGCAGTGGCGGGTGGCCGGGTCAGCAACTATACATCCGGCCAGGGCCTGATACTGATGCACGAAGTGTTGTACACGATTTCAGGCAAGCGCCTGCCGGTTGTTTTTCACATCGGCGCACGCGCACTTACAAGCCACAGCTTAAATGTTCACGCCGGACATGACGACGTCATGTCCGTTTCTGATTCCGGGTGGGGAATATTGTTCGGACGAACTGCCCAGGAGTCGGGCGACCTGGCGCTTATCGCACGCCGCGCTGCCGAAGATAGCCGCACGCCCTTTTTCAATGTCCAGGATGGATTCCTCACGACGCACACTGTTGAAGATGTCCTGCTTTGCGAACCGGAGATGATGAAGGAGTACATCGGCAAGCCCGAGGACAAGCTGGTCAATCTGTTTAACCCTTATAATCCGGTGATGACCGGTGTTGTCCAGAACCAGGACAGTTACATGAAGGGCAAGATTGCGCAGCGCGACTACTATTCTCAGGTAGGCGACGCCGTGCAGAACGCGATGGATGAGTTCTACCGCCTGACGGGCCGGCAATACCAGATGCTCGACAGTTACCGCATGGAGGATGCCGAGTACGCCATCGTCGGTATGGGCTGCATGATTGAAACAGCCAAGGCGACCGTCGACTACATCCGGCGTGAAGAAGGGATTAAGCTTGGGGTCGTTCATATCACGTGCTACCGACCTTTTCCAAGCCAGCAAATTGTAGAGGCGTTGAAGCATCTGCGCGGATTCACCGTTCTCGAGCGGATGGATGACCCGATTGCGCCGAACAATCCTGTAACGAACGACATCAAAGCGGCATTTGCCGATGCGTATACCGGCAGCCCGGGATTTGCGGCAATCGACGACATTCCCAAGATCTTCAGCGGTGCGGCTGGTCTGGGGAGTCGCGACGTCCGGCCTGGGCACTTTATATCGATTGCACGCAACATGGTTGAGGAAGGTCCCCGCTTTTTCGTGGTAGGCATCAAGCATGACCTGGCACTGCCGATGAACGGCGACCCCGACGTTCGCCCCAAGGGCGCATTTTCCATGCGCGGTCATTCGGTAGGCGGCTTTGGCTCGGTTACAACTAACAAAGTAATCGCCACCATTGCCGGCGACATTTTTGGGAAGAAGGTGCAGGCCTACCCCAAGTACGGATCGGAGAAAAAGGGTCTACCCACCACGTACTATCTGACAGTGGCGGACGAACCGATTTTGACTCATTGTGAACTTAACAACGTTGATTTCGTTCCCATGAACGACATCAACGCGTTCTTCACCAGCAATCCTCTTGCCGGAATACAGACCGGCGGTACGCTCTTTGTGCAGACCAACAAGGCAACGCCCGAAGACGTGTGGGCAAATGTACCGCCAAAGGCAAAGGACCTGATTCGAGAGAAGCAGCTGCGGGTCGTGGCCGCGGACGGTGCCAAGATTGCCCGTGAGGAGGCCCCGGTTGCCGACCTTGAAGTACGTATGCAGGGCATTGTTCTTTTGGGGATTTTCCTGCGGGTTACGCCATTTGCAGGTGACGCAGATCTCGATGATGCAGATGTGATGGAACGCTCCGAGCAGGCGCTGCGCAAGTATTTTGGCAAGAGGGGCGAGGCGGTCGTCCAGGCCAATATGCGCTGCGTAAGGCGCGGCTACGAAGAGGCTTTCGAGATTCCGTCGGAGATCATCGCGCAAGACATTACCTCGCCCGTGCTGGTTGAGGGTGCAGAGATTACACTGTTTGCTTAGTCATTCGACGGCATCAGAGGTAACGGTGCTTAACCTACCTGAAAGGCGGTAACTCCTATGGGTGTTACGGTAAATACGTTCGACATTCGAAATCTGACGCGGACGGCGAACGGCCACGACACAAGTGATGGGATTGAGGTACTGGCCGGGTCGACGGTCGAAGGCACCAA
Organism: Caldilineaceae bacterium; assembly: GCA_026914085.1. Taxonomy (GTDB): domain Bacteria; phylum Chloroflexota; class Anaerolineae; order Caldilineales; family Caldilineaceae; genus Bin5. The sequence goes on from JAPPKG010000179.1 coordinate 2,586, forward strand.
TGGCCATGACAGTGGCTACGAGGCGTCGATCATCGATGCCCACGACTTTTTCGAGAGGGTCGTTCAGGAGTATAACGAGGGGCCGGGACCCGAGTCGCTAGAGGCCGATATTGGCGTGGCGCGATCCGTCATTCCAGCCGGAACCGGCGCGTATCGCGATTTCAGTTACATTGCGCCAGAGATTCCCGAGTACATCCAGGAAAACTGCACGGGCTGCATGAGCTGCGTCACGCAGTGTCCTGATACCGCCATTTTGGGCAAGGTCGTGACGGATGACGAGTTGACTGCTGCATTGGACGATATCGATGATGACGCCGAGCGCAGTTTCATGTCAAAGCAGTTCGCCGAGACGAATAAGTTCTACAAAGTTCCGGCCAAGAGAAAGAAGACACCTGGAAAGTTCGGTATCTTCATCGACCCCACGAAGTGCAAAGGCTGCGCTGAATGTGTCGAGGCCTGTGATGACCTCGGTTACCATGCACTGAAGATGATCGAGAAAGAAGATACGACCGTTCCCATTTATCAGAAGAGCATCGATTTCTTCCGCAAGCTGCCGCCGACCCCACAAGAGTTCATCAACGAGCGGGTCGCGGTCGACATGATGCTGGCCGAGCAGAGCATGTTGTACGTTGGCGGGGCAGGTTCGTGCGCAGGTTGCGGCGAGGCGACGGCAATCCGCATGTGGCTGGCAGCTCTTGGCTACAAGTACGGATCCGAGAATATCGGCATTGCCGCAAGCACGGGGTGCAATACGGTTTACGGCAGCACCTATCCCTACAATCCCTATATTGTTCCGTGGAGCAACTCGCTCTTTGAAGACGGCCCCACGTTCGCCATGGGTTTGCGCATGCGCTGGGACCAGTTGGGCTGGCAGGACAAGCAGCTGTGGGTTATGGGCGGCGACGGCGCGATGCTCGACATCGGCTTTCAGGCGCTGAGCCGGATGCTGGCAAGCGGCATGAACATTAAAGTGCTCGTGCTTGATACCCAGGTCTATTCCAACACCGGCGGTCAGACGAGTACAGCCTCCTTCACAGGTCAGGACTCCAAGATGTACTCGCATGGCAAGGTCCTTGCGGGCAAGCAGGAGATGCGCAAGGAGTTGGGTCGTATTGCGATGATGCACCCCCATACGTATGTGTCGCAGACGGTCCAGGCCGTCCCCAACCATTTCTACAAGTCGATTCTGGAGGCTGCCGAGTTCGAGGGACCGGCGATTGTAAACGTGTTTACGACCTGCCAGCCTGAGCATGGCGTGGCCGACAACATGGCGCGCCACCAGGCCAAGCTGGCGGTAGACAGCCGTGCCTTCCCGATGTTTGTCTATGATCCTCGCAAGGGCGATACGATTCGGGAGCGACTGAGCCTTCAGGGGAACCCGGCGGTTAAGGAAGACTGGTATACGATCAAGAAGACGGGTGAAACGATAGATTTCATCACGTTCGCCCGATCGGAAGGCCGTTTCTCCAAGCAGTTCGACAAGGAAGGCAACCCGTCGGAGGTTCTGATGGCAGCCCAGGCCGACCGGCTTGCGAACTGGCATCTGCTGCAGGAGATGGCTGGGATTCGCTAATTGATGACTGTACAGACGTTTGGAGGATTTCTCAAACTGCGCGCGAGGTGCTGGAGATCGAAATAAGGTCTCCCTGCCGAGAATCGCGTTTCCAGACGAAGAGTGCTACGTAAACGGGGTGCGGCAACGCACTCCGTTTGTTTTGGGCAGGGTGACTCCGGGTAGGTCCACGCGATGGACGGAGAGGAACCTGGACCATTTTGCAGTAGACAAGGAAAGTGCGGAATGAAGCTGGCCGACAACGCCACCAAAATGGGAACTGCTGAAGATCCTGCAATTCAGCCGAATACAGAAGCGGCGGAGGCATCGAGCGGACTAGCGACCCCTGCGTCGATAACGACGGACGTTTTGCCTTCGGATTCGGCCACCGATCTGGAAGTGCCGGCCCTGCCGACGGAGCTGCTCATTGAGATGTATCGCAAGCTATTGGCGATCCGGCTGATGGAAGAAGCGCTTCTGGCTGCTGCCGAAGAGGGGCAGATCGGGGGCGCGATGCACACTGCGATCGGGCATGAGGCCAATGCCGTCGGCGCCGCTTATGCGTTACAGCGAGGAGACTATGTCACGTGTACCTATCGCGGCCACCATCATGGACTGGCGTGGGGCATGGATCCGGGGCGGGCTATTGCGGAAGTGATGGGTCGCGGCGACGGCTTTGCCAAAGGCAAGGGGGGGTCGATGCACTTTGTATCTCCTGAGAATGGCATGATGGGAGGGAACGGCATCGTCGCCGCGCAGGTACCCCACGCCGCGGGCCTGGCCCTGGCGAGCCAACTGCGCGGCGAAGAAAGGGTGGCGATTACTTTTTTCGGTGACGGCGCGCTGTTCCAAGGGGTGATGCACGAGACGTTCAACATTGCAGCCAAGTGGAAACTGCCGCTCATCTTTTACTGTGAGAACAACCGATACTCGGAGATGACACCGATCTGGCGCACCTCTTCGATCGAGGATATCTTTCTGTTTCCCCGGGCATACGGCATGGCGACGATGCAGATCGACGGCAACGATGTTGAGGTCGTTCACGCGGCAGTGCGCCGGGCTGCAGAGCGGGCCAGGTCGGGCTCGGGCCCCACTTTCATCGAGGGCATCACGTACCGCCTGGCCGGACACATGGCCGGGGATCTGGAGACCTACCGCCCGCCAGAGGAGGTGGAGAAGCAGGAGGCGTACGAGCCGATTGTGGTCTTGCGGAGTAAGCTCTTGACCAGAGGCGTAGACGAAACAGCCATTGCCGGCATTGATGAGGAAGTCGATAACATGATTGACGAGGCTGTGGCATTTGCAGAAAAGAGCCCGTGGCCAGACGCCGCGGAGGCGTATCGGGACGTCTATGGTGACTCCGCCTTCTGAGGCGCTTAAGGACTGAGTCGTTCGGGGCGCAGGTGAAACGGGCAAGCCGGGCGGGAACGAGAGATAGATTTCTATGCGAAGAACTACCTACATTCAGGCGATAAACGAAGCGCTCAGAGAAGAGATGCAGCGGGACGAGGATGTATTTCTGATTGGTGAGGACATCGGCCACTACGGCGGATTGTTCCGTGTCACTCGCAACCTGCTTGACGAATTTGGCGACAGGAGGGTACTCGACACGCCGATCAGCGAGCAGGCGTTCATGGGCATGGCATTGGGCGCGGCTATAGTGGGAATGCGGCCTGTCGTCGAGCTGATGTATATGGACTTCACGCTGGTGGCCGCCGACCAGATATTCAATCAGATTGCAAAGTACAGATACATGACGGGCGGTCTACTGAAAGTTCCCGTGGTGATAAGGGGCCAGCAAGGCGGCGGCAAACACTACGGTTCCCAGCACAGCCAGTCAGTTGACAGCCTTTACGCCCACTTTCCCGGCATCAGGGTCGTCGCGCCGGCAACGCCATACGATGCCAAGGGCCTTCTCAAGACAGCCATCCGCGACGACAATCCAGTTGCCTTCCTGGAGCACAAAATGCTTTACTTCACTCGTGGAGAGGCACCGCCGCTTGAAGAGGAGTATCTGATTCCCTTAGGCAAGGCGGACGTTAAGCGTGTTGGCACCGACGTGACGATAGCGACTTTCAGCTACTGCCTGCACCAGGCCCTGGAGGCGGCGGAGACACTTGCGGAACGGCACGGCGTCAGTTGCGAGGTTGTGGACTTGCGCGCCGTCGAACCGCTGGACACGGAAACAGTCTGGGAGTCGGTAGCGAAAACAGGGCGACTACTGGCGGTCCACGAGTCCTATGCGAATTGCGGTGTGGGGGCAGAGCTTGTTGCCCGTGTCTACGAAGAGGCCCCCTACCTGCTGCAGGCGCCGGCCCGCCGGCTGGGCATGGCACCGGTTTCGATACCGGTCTCACGCGTGCTTGAGGCGGAGGTTCTGCCCTGGAAGGAAGAGATCGTCGCCACTGTGCTGGAGATGACGGGGCGGTAGAAAGGTAGATTCATGGCAACGGAAGTAACACTTCCCGAGTTGGGTGAGGAAGTCGAGGACGTTACGATCAGCCGCTGGCTCGTGAAGGAAGGCCAGCAGGTCAGTGCGGGCGACCCACTTCTGGAGATAGCAACCGACAAAGTGGACACCGAAGTACCGGCTCCTGCGAGCGGGACGTTGCTGTCAATTCGCTTTGGTGAGGGAGAGATCGTCGACTTCGACGCGGTCATTGCCGTAATCGGAGGGGCAGAGGAGGAAATTGCCCCGGCACCGGCGATCTCTTCCACCGGTGATGAAGGCTCGGACCGATCAGACTCTGAAGTCGCGTCAGGCGAAACCACAGGTTCCGCACCGGGCGATGAACAGGATGCCCTGAGCAGGGAAGTCAGAGCCACACCGGTAGCCCGAAGGGTAGCGGCCGAGGAGGGCATCGTCCTTTCTTCGGTTCCCGGACGTGACGGCGAGCAGCTGACCAAGGGTGACGTGGAGGCGTACCTGGAGGAGTTGAGAAGCACAGGAAGTCCGGATCAGGAATCCCATACTGAAGAAGCAGTAGAATATCAAGACGATGCTGCCTCTCTCGACAGTTCATTCGTTTCACTCGAGATACGGCGCCTGGCGGCGACATATGATATCGACTTGCGAGAAGCTGCAGGGGGACGACCACTCGGCACACTGACCCGGCAGAAGCTTCTCGAATATGCACGCGAGCACATGGGACTGACCCATCTGACGGCTGCGCCGGTCGACCGTTTCCCTGCCGAAGACAGTGGGCCCAAAGGGCGCCAGGGTATTGGCTCGACGGCGGCGAAAGCGGACGAAGGATCCGGCGAGCCAAGGGAAAGGGGTGAGACACTGGTCCCCCACAGCCGAATGCGCCAGATCATCGCCAGAAACATGGTTCAGAGCGCGTTTACTGCGCCCCACGTCACGACCGTTCACAGTGTGGATATGGGTAGTGTGACAGGCCACTACCAGGCTCATAAGGCGGCGTTCGCCCAAGAGGGGGTACGGCTGACTTTGACGGCATATATCGTGGCGGCCGTCGTGGAGGGTTTGCGGACGGTGCCGGCGGCTAATGCCGAGTGGACCGAGGAGGGGCTAAAGCTCAAGCATTCGTACAACATCGGCATGGCTGTGGCTCTTCCGGCTGACCCCACCGGGGTTGGCGGGCTGATTGTTCCCGTCATACACGATGCCGGTGACATGAATCTGATGGGGATTGCGCGCCAGGTAGCCGACCTAGCGACACGTGCGCGAGAGAATAAGCTTAGGCCCGCGGACACGCAGGGAGGCACGTTTACGCTGACGAACTATGGAACTTCGGGAAGTCTTTTCCAGACACCGGTGATCCTGCAACCACAGGTTGCCATACTGGGGACGGGAGTGATAGAGAAGCGGCCGGTGGTCGTCAGTACCGGCAAGCCGTACGAGGCCAGTGTGGAGGACTATCTGGCATTTCGCCCGATGATGGACCTGGCCTTGAGCTACGACCATCGCGTTTTGGACGGGGCGAGTGCTGATGCCTTTTGCGGGGCTGTTAAGCGTGAACTGGAGGCGTGGCCGGATTCGCTCTAGCTCTGACTGTTCCCTGTACAATTCCCGCAATTCTCAATTGCGGTGACGGTTGGTTTATCGTGATGGATAGTGGAGGTAAGCGAAGCTAGTGCCGAATCAGTTCTGACGCTGCAGGAGTTGATCGGCAAGTTCCAAGAGCAGGGAACGACCGGTCGGTTCACCCAGAGCCTGGCCAAGGGCCTGCATGCCATCGTTGTGATACTTGAGTACTTGGGCTTTCGACCAACGCATTGCGCCAGTTTCATCCAGGAGCGCGATCGCTTCAGGCAGGTTTTCCTTGGTTATGCCCCGGCGCCAAAGGAATCTGAGACTTTTCCCTTCATCTGATTGCCCCAATGCATAGAGTAGTGGAAGACTTTTTTTGCGTCGGAGGATGTCATTGCCTGTCGGCTTGCCCGTTATTTTCGGATCGCCCCAGATTCCCAGAATGTCATCTTGAATCTGAAACGCCAGTCCCATGCTATAGCCAAATCGGTACATACATCTGATCACAGCATTTTCGGCGCCGCCGAACAGTGCCCCTAGCGCGGTCGACCCTGCGATCAAGGCCGCTGTTTTTCCTCCGATCATGTGCATATATTCGGCGACGGAAACATCCTCTCGCTCCTCAAAACTGAGGTCAAGATGCTGGCCTTCTGTCAATTTGATGCAGATCTCGGTAAGTCGGTCGACAGCCGCGAGCGGACGGCCTTTGGCGCCCGATAGTTCAGGTATGCCGTCAGCAGAACCGGTTTCAACCGACCGCAACAAAGCAGAGTAGGCTAGGGCGAACATCGCGTCACCTACGTTTATGGCCTGAGGCACGCCCCATAGTGCCCACAGCGTGGGCCGGTGCCGGCGCGTTTCGTCCCCGTCCTCGATATCGTCATGTACAAGCGAAAAGTTATGCAGGATTTCAACTGCCGCGGCCGCTGGCAGTGCCTCGGCAGGACTGCCTGCTACCGCATCACAAGCCAGCAGACAGAGTAGCGGACGGACACGCTTTCCTGCGGTAGTTTTGCTAGGACGAAGCAGTTCATCCGCCCACCCCATGTGGTAGTGCATCATGGCATAGTGGTTCGCCTGCATGGGATGAGTGCCGGCAAGAACGGATCGCATTTCTTCTTCAAGGCGCGGCAGCCACAGAGAGGCGAAGTCTGCCAGTGACTCATTCATCAGCTCTGTGGAACTCGCCGAAGGGGAACGGGGTTTTCTGGCGCCGGACGATCCGGTTTCGGCCTCTGTCTCCGACTGGTTGGGCTGGGTGACCGCGACAGCGTCGTCAGAACCTAATTCATTCACAGAGAAGAAACGTTGGTGCTTTCTGTCCCCTTCCCCGTCTTCCAATTGAGAATCCTGCCGCGATTGTGCCGCTGTGTGTGTTGGCCCTTGTGTCAGATCGGTGGTGCTTACCAGGACGCCGGGTTTCCGCAGTTCTACAAAGTTGCGGGAGCCGCTGGCGAACATGGCGATGCGCAGCTCCTCGACCAGGATGTCGATCTCTTCTTCAACCGCGGCGGCAGATTCTACGGCTCGTTTGAGAAACGGCGCAGCCAAACCTACAAGATCTGCGCCAAGTGCCACTGCCTTGGCAATGTCCTGGCCACTGCGCATGCCTCCGCTGGCAAAGACAGGCAGGTCCGGCCGGCCAGCTTCCTCTCGGGCTGCCCGGACAAAGGAAAGGCTGGTGACGGTGGGAATGCCCCACTCACGAAAGGCTGCAGCCAGCCTTCGATGGCGTTCGGTCGGTGCGCGGTGCTTTTCGACCTCGCTCCAGGAAGTTCCCCCGGCGCCTGCCACATCGATGGCGCTTATGCCGGCGTTGATTAGACTTCGTGCGGCCTGCATGCTGATTCCCCAGCCGACTTCCTTGGCAATGACAGGGACCCCGATCTGCGTGCAGACCTCTTCGATTCGGGATAGCAGTTCACCCCAGCGGGTATCGCCCTCAGGCTGCAGGACCTCTTGCAGGGGGTTCAGATGCAGGAACAGGGCATCGGCCTCGATCATGTCTACGGCGCGCCTGCAGTGTTCGACCGTGTAGCCATAGTTGAGCTGAACTGCGCCCAAGTTGGCAAAGACCAGTGCGTCAGGCGCATGCTTGCGCACGGAAAATGAGTCCTCGGCCGCGCTTTCCTCCAGCGCGGCGCGCTGGCTTCCAACGCCCATAGCCAGACCTTTCGCCTGCACGGCTTGCGCGAGGCGCCGGTTGACAAGTCCTGCCTGCGGTGTGCCGCCGGTCATTGAACTGACCAGGATCGGGGCACAGATTTGTTTGCGAAACAGGACGACTGTGGGGTCGACCGCTGCGAGATCGAACTCAGGCAGGGCCTGGTGTATGAAGTGGTAGCGCTCAAAACCTGTTGTCAACTGCCGAAAGCCGACATCTTCTTCCAGGTTTATGCGTATGTGGTCGTCTTTTCTACCGGCTGTTGACAATCAAGCCCTCCCACTGACTGCTGCGTGAATGAGAGAGGGCAACCAAGTTGCCCCCAGGTTTGCGCGCAGATGGTTGTGCAAGGTGTGATGCAGTAGTCTGCGGCCAGAGCGATGGGGCATCTTTGGCCCCGCAATTGGGACGAGCGTAGGTCTGAGTTTTCCGCTTCGGAAACGGGTCCGGCAGCTACTTTCCGAATTCGCAGCGAAAATCGTAACTCTCTTTCGATTCTAGTGTTATATGATTTATAATGCAAGACATTCGCATTAAATTCTGAACAAGTATATCGACCAAAGGAGGGACGAGAATGTCAACAACTTTTGAGCAGGTGCGCGATATTATAGTGGATCAGTTAGATGTTGATCCTGATGAAGTAACAGAAAATGCCAAGTTCAAAGAGGATTTGGATGCTGACAGTTTGGACCTGGTTGAGTTGATAATGTCTTTCGAAGAGGAGTTTGGCGGCGAAATCAGCGACGAACAAGCCCAGGAGATCGAGACGGTCGGCGATGTAGTAAGGCATCTCGAGGCTCAGGCGGTCTAAATTGCCTGCCGGAACACAGCCTGTTTCCAAGCGAGTTGTGTATGCAACTCGCTTTTTCTATTGGTGGAGATGAGTATAGTCGTGAGACGTGTGGTGACGTCCACTTCAGTTCACAGGGAAAAAACCACATTGCTGATCGTTGCCGGTGGCAGCAGTCGTCGTATGGGCACAGACAAACTCCTGCTGCCGGCGCCTCCAAAGGATATACCTCTGGTCCGGCACGTGGCTGAGCGGCTCCTGCCGCTCGCGGGAAACGTGATTGTCATTGCAAATGACCCGGGAGTCTGTGCTGCTGTAAGAAGTCTGGCTCAGGAAGCGGTCCCGCACGGGCATGATGGGATGCATGCCCGCACTGTCGTTAGTTGCCTGCAGGACGATACGCCGGGAGAGGGCCCCCTTGGCGGGCTTGCGACCGGTCTGCGGCGGATCGACGGTTGGGCACTGACCGTAGCCGGTGACATGCCTTTTATTTCGGCGGCATGTTGCCAGTTTCTGATTGGCAGAACAGGCATGGGCTGCGATGCGGTTGTACCTGTAGTTGATGGGCAGTCCCAGCCGCTGCATGCATTGTACAGTCGGCGCTGCCTGCCTTCGGTCGAGAAAGCGATGGCGGAGGGTAAGCGCCGTATGGACAGCTTCTGGAACGAGGTACGGGTACGCTTGATTCCGGAAGAACAGCTACGGGCCTTCGATCCCGACCTACTTACGTTCACCAACGTAAACACACCGGCTGAATGGAAAGAGGCTCGTGCTCTGCTTTCTCAAGGGTGACCACCAGGTGTTAGAATGGGGCCAGCCCGTCAAGGAAAAGTACTGGGAGGGCTATTGACGGCGGAAAAGTTTAGGGTCGAAGAGAGTCTTTGCAAGGGAGAATTGACTCCTTACATGGCCTCCCGTATCAGCGAAAACGTCAAGTTCCGAAATGGTTAAGAATCGCAGACGCTCTGCGCAACAGAGAAGGACCGACTCCAGCGGGCAAGGCCGACGCCAGCCGATGGAGGAAGGCGCGGTCGTCAAAGACTGGGGGGGCCGCCTTCCCGTCGCATTGACCTTTCCCAACAGCTACTACGTTGGCATGAGCAGTTTGGCATTTCAATTGCTTTATAGGTGGCTGAACGCGGAACAGGATGTAGTCTGTGAGCGAATTTTCTGGCAGAAGGGGGCGGCCGCGGCGGGCCAGTCATTGCTGTCGCTAGAGAGCGGGCGTCGGGCAGACGAATTTGACATCTGGGCGTTTACCATCTCGTGGGAGATGGACTACTTCAACGTAGTCGAATTGCTGCGTCAGGCCGGGATCCCGCCCCTGGCACAGGAACGCCTCCAGAGCTGCCGCTGGGACGGGTCGCCCTGGCCACTGATCATTGGCGGTGGGCCCGGAATCACGATGAACCCGGAGCCGATGGCGCCCTTCTTCGATGCCGTTCTCATCGGTGAAGGCGAGGAGGCCGTTCCCCAGTTCATTGAGATCTGCCGCGATGCGCTGCACGGGGACCGGGAGGCGCTCCTGCAGAGGCTCGATCGTCGGCCAGGATTCTACGTCCCTCATCTTCGTCCTTCGAATCGCAACCACGCGGACTTTCGGCCGGTTGAACGGCTGTGGGTGCGGGAGCTGCCGGAGTACGAGACGCAGTCGGTTCTCTACACGCCGGATACAGAGTTCAGCGGCATGCACCTGATGGAGATCGCGCGCGGCTGCGGGCGCGGGTGCCGCTTCTGTCTGGCGGGGTACGTTTACCGACCGCCGCGCGAACAGCCGTTGGAGACGCTGTTAGGCTGGGCCCAAACGGCGAAGGCCAAGGGACGCGACCGAATTGGCCTTGTCAGCGCCGCGGTCAGCGACCACACGCAGATAGATGAACTTGCAAGCGAACTTGCGGGCATGGGGGCATCGATCAGCGCCAGCTCGATGCGGATGGATCCGATCAGCGTTCCTCTGATCCGAGCGATGGCAAAGGGGGGGACGCAGACTCTGACGGTAGCGCCTGAGGCGGGCAGCGAACGTCTGCGAAACGTGATCAACAAGACGCAGACCGAAGAGCAGATGATGCGGGCTGTGGGCCTGGCGGCCGAACTGGGTTTTCCCCAGCTCAAACTGTATTTTATGACCGGGCACCCAACCGAGACTGACGACGACATACAGGAGCTAATCGACTTCACGCTGAAGGCTCGTCAGATGTTCAGGCGGCGGCTGGCGATAAATGCCACCCCCTTCGTGCCCAAGGCGCATACGCCTTTCCAAAGGGAAGCAATGATGCCGGCGGCCGAGTTGAAAGGACGTCAGCGCACGATTAACAAGGCTCTGGCGCGGCATGGCGTCGAGGTGCGCGCAGACTCGCCGGAATGGGCTGAGGTGCAGGCTGTGTTGAGCCGGGGAGACCGCGCGCTGGCCGACGTGCTCCTTGCGATTCCACCGGGCCAACTGAACACGCGACTTTTCTTCCGAACCATGGAGAAACTCGGGCTGGAGAAGGAACATTATCTGGGCCAATGGGAAACGGGCAGCCCTCTTCCATGGGATATCGTGCAGAGCGGGGTCAGTGAGAGCTACTTCAATTACGAGCTGCGTTTGGCAACGCAGGAGCGCACAGGCCTTTCGTGCCCGCCCGACACGGCTGGCTGCCTCACCTGCCAGGCGTGTGACGACGACTGGGCATTTCGTTTTGGCGCCAGCGAAAACCGCCCGATCAAGACAACGAAAGGCGGGGCGTGGAGGGCCCAGGACTGGCTGCCCTGGACGAAGCTAAAAGCCCAAGAACACGAAACCAGCCTGGGTAATGTCACGATTGAGCCGATTCCTCTGGAATGAAGTCGATCCAACTGAGGGCAATCTTCCTCCTGGAAGAACTGGCGGCGCAAAGATTCGGGATCGGACAATAGGGACCAACAGTCAGAAAGATGCGGCGCATTTGCTACAACAATGGCGTAGTGGCCTATGCCTTTGAAAGTCTTGCCTCTTTTCCTCTCCAGGCCCATGTAAGCGCGCGTCACGGGGGCGTTTCACCAGAGCCCTGGCACAGTCTGAATTTCAGCTACAGCAGAGGCGATGAGCGGGAGCGGGTGCTTAAAAACTTCGCCCGTTTATGCGGCGCGATCGGAAAAGATCCTTCCGAGCCCGTACGCACGCACCAGATTCACAGCACCAATGTTGCCCAGGTAGGCTGGGAGGACGCCGGCACCCGAAAGGCGAGTTGCGACGCCCTCATTACTGATGCGGTTGATCTGCCGCTTTTCCTCGTTTTCGCCGACTGCGTCCCGCTTGTAATCTATGATCCGGCACGCCACGTGTTGGGAGCCTGCCATGCTGGCTGGCGCGGCACCGTCGACGGGATGGCGAGCGCCGCTCTGAGGGCGATGAATGCTGCCTTTGGAACAGACGCGGCCGATGTGCATGTTGGCATCGGTCCCAGTATCGGGCCTGAAAGCTATGAAGTCGGCGAGGAAGTCATTGGGAGGGCGACATCACTTTTGCCTGGTGGAGAAAAGTATCTTAAGGAGGGCGAAGGTGTTAAGGATGGGCTTCTTTTTGACCTTTGGCAGGCCAATATAGACCAGCTTACAGCTGCAGGCGTTCCAAGAGAGCAGATCGAACTGTCCGGAATCGACACGGCGCGCAGAACGGATGAATTCTACAGCCACCGGGCCGAAGAGGGCAGGTGCGGGCTCTTTGGGCTATTGACGTGGCTGGAACCGCGAGGCCAGGGGCATCGTTCGCAATTCGAGATATGATACAATTGGTCAGGATAGAAAAGACTATACTCTGAAGTTGAAATTCGTCGGGAGTGCAGAGCAGTTTCGCAAATGGCGCAGGCGGAGTCGCCGACGGGCGGTCCAATGAAGTGTTCACGGTTTTCAAGGATTGGAGCCGCTCTGCAATATGTCTTTTCGGGTTGATTCTGCATGTCGGAAAATGAAAACCAGTTTGAAGAGCTGCTGCGCAGGCTCGGTCTTGATTCTTTACCGACGTACCAGCAGATCTTTGAATCGATGGACCCGTTGTCATGGACGCTGGTACTGCTTCTTTCAGGAGCAGTTTTACTGGGCGTCTTTTTTACATTGAACACACGGTACCGTTTTCACGCCTTCCAGGAGGCCGAGGCCACACCGGAAATCCTCCTGGCCCGTTTGAAGCAGGATCCAACCTACCTGACGCCAGCATCAATTGTCAACCGGCTCGGCGCAGATACGACATTGCTGCTACTGGAACACGGAGACCAGATAACTGCCCCCCAGTGGCGGTCGATGTGGAACAGGGTGCGTGAGGAGCTACTGGGTCTGCTCTCCTCCCAACACGCATTTGGCCCAATTTACGCTCTGGCTCATTACTACCAGAGCACAGATACGCAGGAGCCGGACAGCATGCGGATCCGCCGAACCGCGCTGATTCACAAGCTGGGCCAGCGCAGGCACCTAGAACCCGGCGCCGACGGCATGGCGGCCCAGCTGCGGCTTGTTCGGCATCCCGCTGAGCAGCTTGGGGAACTGGGTTTTGACGGGCCGACGGTCTGGTTGGAGAACCAAGAGGAGACCATGCCGATCCAAGGTCCGATAATTCAGATGGATTCGGTGCGGTTCGAGACTGTCGATCGAGCCAGTGTCAATCTTCTGATACAGAGGACGCCAACCGTTGGGGGGAACTTCAGTATCCGGTTGGAGAAAAGAAACGATATGTGGGTCGTGGTCGGCGAGCAGGTCAACTGGGCGTCATAGCCAGGTGTCTCCTGGCGCGAGAGGAAAGCCGCTCTTCCGGCTGACCCGTTTCCCCTGTCACATGCGACCGACATGCAGTTTTAAAGACAGCAACTAATGAACGAATTAACGTTAACGCTTGCCGACGCATTGGGCTTTCTGAATACGCTCGTCTCGTCGGTGGTTGTTATTCTTGCCTTTTCGCTCCTGGCATACACTTTAACCTATAATTTCCGCCATCCGGTGGCGCGTCGATTCGCTTTTCTCCTCGGCCTTGTCATGGTGACTTATGCATCTGAAGTCGCCTTGACACAAGTGGTCAGCGCCGACTCGGCGTCCAAGTGGCTGCGATTTGAATGGTTGGGAATCGCGCTCCTGCCCGGCGCTTACTTTGCCTTTTCCTACGCTGTCCTGCGTACGACGAATTACCACACCGATCGCCGCAGGCTGATCAATGTCGCGATTGGCATTCTTTCGGTGGTCAGCGCGCTTCTTGCCTTCTTCACGACAGGGTTGGTGGGCATCGTTGAGTTTGACCCGCTCCTCAGCTATCTCTCTCCTGGCGTCCTGTTCTGGCCTTTTGCAGCATTCTTCGCCGGTGTCGTCATACTATCCCACTGGAACATCTGGAAGGCGCGGCAGCGGTGCCTTACCGCCGAGAGCCGCAAGCGGATGACCTATCTGTTGCTGGCTTCGGCAGCGCCCGGCATCGGTACCTTTCCCTATCTGATTGCGTTGGGCAAAGCCTCAGTCGGTCTGCTATCACCGGAGTTGATTCTCAGTCTTGCCATCGTTGGAAACAGTGCGGTCGGCGCGATGCTGATCGGTCTGAGCTACACCGTGGCTTTTTTCGGGGTATACACGCCGGACAGAGTCGTCCGCTACCGATTGATCCGCTACTTCGCCCGCGGGCCGGTTGTAGCGATCATTGTCATATTGGCGGTGCAGACGATCCCGACCGTCGAACGTATACTTGGCCTGCCCCGCAATATCGTGCTGTTCAGCGTCATCACCGGTGTGATTGTGGCCGCTCAGGTAATCCTGAGCGTCTCCAGAGAGCTGACCGACCGGTTGGTCTACGGTGAGGACCGGCAAGAGATCGCCTGGCTGCGGGAATTGGACAGACGCCTCTTGACTACAACCGATCTGCGCCAGTTTCTCGAGAACCACCTCACGGTACTGTGTGAATTGCTGCGCGTCCCATCAGGCTTCGTGGCTGCGGCAATCGGCACCGACCTGATCCTTGAAGCGATGGTCGGACCGGAGGGAACGCGTCAGGAGATCCTAGATGACAAGGACTGGAGCGATGCCATGAGCGAGGCGCTGAGCCATGCCCGCAAGAACGGCAATGCCAGTCCGGCGCGAAAGGCACAGGTAGTGGAAGGCGGGCCGGCGCCCTCGGAAAATGGCCGAGTGTCGGTCCGGCAGATGGCGCCGGAGCCGGCCGAATTCGGAGGATACTGGTTATGGCCCGTTCTGGAACCCGCCGGGGAGCGTAAGGGAGAGATCGTGCTGGGAATGTTGGGTGTACGCGCCCGCAGCAGTTCTCCTCATTTCAGTGCGGAGGAGCGGGCGCTGCTGGCGCAGCAGATCGATAGTGTTGCCAAGGCATTGCTCGATCGCAAGATGCAGATGCAGGTCATGGTGGTCCTGAGACGCATCATTCCCGGCATCGATCGCATCCAGCAGATCCGAGGGATTGTTCCTTATGTTTCGGAGAATACGGAGGTACCCCCGTCGGAACTGCTGGAGCCGAGCCCGATTCACAATCCAGAGTTTGAGAGCTGGGTGAAGGATGCGCTCAGCCACTATTGGGGCGGCCCAAAGCTGACTCGCAGCCCTTTGATGCAGTTGCGGGTGGTGGACAGGGTCGTCGAAGAGGCGGACGGGAACCCCGGCAAGGCGTTGCGGCTGGTGCTGGGGCGGGCCATTCAGAACCTGCGACCGGGGGGTAAGCAGGACCTGAGCACGCCTGAATGGC
This sequence comes from Caldilineaceae bacterium, assembly GCA_026914085.1. Classification (GTDB taxonomy): domain Bacteria; phylum Chloroflexota; class Anaerolineae; order Caldilineales; family Caldilineaceae; genus Bin5. Next base: position 17,774 of record JAPPKG010000179.1, read on the forward strand.
TTCTGTACAATATTCTGGAGATGCGTTTTATTCAGGGGCGCAGAATTCGAGATATCGCAGGGCGGCTGGCCATCAGCGAGAGCGACCTGTACAGGAAGCAACGGGTCGCGATCGGCCAGGTTGCACAGGTGCTGACAGAGATGGAGCAGGGCGACTGGGATGCGCTCCTCAAATTGCAGGAAGAAGATAGTTCGGAGTTTGTCGAGGAATCAAACTGAGATTGATGGAGTCCTGGTGGGGCAATCTGTTGTCGCTGATGGTTCTTGCGAGGTAATGTGGTATGTCTGCCAGGCGGCGTAGGCGGCGAAAGTACAGGAAGACAGGCCCTGCGGCCGAAGTAATGGCGAGTACCAACAAGCTGTTTGCCAGGCACTCCGGCAGAGTATTGGGGCTCGCAGTATTTCTGTTTGGCGCAGTCCTTGGTGTCACTCTTGCTGCTTCCGGGCAGGATTCATGGACGCTCTGGCTGGCAGGCAGAATGGCCTGGCCGCTTGTGCTCAGCCTGCTCGTCACGGGAGCCGTGATGATGCTGGGAAGCAAGGCCGGTTATTGGCATCCGGAGGGGCTTGTCGGTGCGGAACTCCTGCTTCTGTCTCTGGCCTCGTTGGAGCACATTGGCGGTAACGGAGTTTCGGATTGGTCGCTGCCTGCCTCCGGCCAGGGCGCCGGCCTGATGGGCTGGGTGGCAGGCAATGTGCTGATCAGTCTACTCGGGCAGTTGCCGGCGGCCTTTGCCGCAGGGCTGCTTGCACTCGTGAGCATCTATCTGTTGTTTCGGCATACTCCCCTGATTTACCTGTTCGGAGTTATCGGCCAGTTGCGCCGGGAGCTGGCCGAACCTCTGGTCGATGCACCTGAGACGCTCTATCCGGAACCGGGTGAGAACTCTCAAGGGGATGGCGCGGAGTTAGAGGACTCCTTGTCTGAACAAGAGATCGCCGGGCCCGTGGAGGCCGGGCCGTCTTTGGAGGAGGCATTCCCTGGACTGCATCAGGAGGCGTTGACCGAGGTATCGGAACCGGCCCGGCCCATGCAGGCTGAATTGCCTGTCCCGGAAGCGGGAGAAACCAGGCGCAGACAAAGACCGGCGGGAGCAGGCGGGCGGCCATTGAAGCCGTTGCGAAAAGAGGGGGAGCTGCCAACTGCTGAGCTGCTAGAAGACGATGCCGGCCAGCTCAAGTGGGACATCGAGGGTATGGCCGAGATCATTCAGGAGACATTGTCGGACTTCGAAATTCCGGTAGAGATCGTCAATATAGAAACCGGGCCGACCGTCACCCAGTTCGGCGTACAGCCCCTTTACGTTGAGCGGGGCGGTCAGAAACGCAAAGTAAGGGTGAGCCGGATCGCGGCGGTGGCGGACGACTTGGCGCTGGCGCTCGCGGCACCGGCTATCCGAATTGAGGCGCCCGTGCCCGGCCAGCCCTATGTCGGTATCGAAGTACCAAACTCTGAAAAATCGATGGTGGGCCTGAAGGGCATCCTCGAGAGCAAGCAGATGTCAAGTCAGGGGGGAAGGCTGCCTCTGGCTCTTGGCAGGGACACTTCGGGGAGGCCAGTCGTCACAGACCTGGCGCGGGCCCCTCACCTGCTGATCGCCGGTGCAACGGGTTCGGGGAAATCGGCATGCATTAACGGGGTTATTGTCAGTCTGTTGATGTACCACGGTCCTGAGACGCTGCGCTTCATCATGGTCGATCCCAAGCTGGTAGAGCTGCCTGGCTACAACCACATCCCCCACATGATTGGAAAGGTGATTACCGACCTGGAGGACGTTCACGGCGCGCTAACCTGGCTTCTCTTGCAGATGGATGACCGCTACATCCTGTTCAGGGAGAACAGAGCGCGGGACATTGAAGCCTACAATCGTCTCGCCCGCCGGCGGAAGAAGCTGGAACCGCTACACCACATTGTCCTCGTTGTCGACGAACTGGCGGACCTGATGATGACGGCGCCAGAGGAGATAGAAAAGCAGCTGGTTCGTCTGGCCCAAATGGCGCGAGCAACCGGAATCCATCTTGTGCTGGCGACGCAGCGTCCCAGCACAGACGTGGTTACGGGGCTGATCAAGGCCAATTTTCCGTCGCGCATCGCCTTTGCCGTCACGAGCCAGGTTGACAGCCGCGTCATCATGGACACGCCCGGTGCCGAAAAGCTGCTCGGCCAGGGAGACATGCTGTTCATGCGGCCGGACAAGGCAAAGATCGAACGTGTGCAGGGCAGTTACGTTACCGACTCGGAAATCAGGCGCGTGGTCGACTGGTGGCGGGAGCGAGACCTCGTCGAGAATCCTGATGGTCCTGCCGTAAAAGTTGCCCCTTGGATCGGCCTTCTGGACCGGTTGGATGATGAGGAGGAACTCCTGGCAGAGGCCATAGACGCCATACGCGGGGAGAAGTCGATCAGCGCAAGTTTTGTGCAGAGGGAGCTGAAGATCGGCTATCCACGGGCGGAGCGGCTTGTCAGTTTGCTGGAGTCGAAGGGCCTAGTCAGGGCAGAGGCGGGGGGCGGCCAGAGGCGGACCGTATTGGTCAAGGCCGACTCGGTGTCCGAAGAGGAAGACGGGGCGCTAGAAGGTGCTTGAGTTCGGATTCAGAACGGAGTGCTCACAAGCGACGCGGGCGGTTCCCTGAAGTTTGCGCAGATTCCAGGCCCAGGAAGGTCACTTACAGAGTCATAAGGAGCACAAGAGATGCCCTACTCCTTTCAACCGGATGCGATGTATCGAATGCCGACCCACTTTGGTCCCAGGACAGGTCCGCGGCGCGGGCCGGACGGGCGCGGATTCGATTGTATTGACAGCCCCAAGAGCATTTCCTACTCTGTCAGCTATCTGACGCACTCAGAGGCGGCAGAAGCGCTTCTGCCCCCCGGCTTCGCTTTGAACGGGGAAGCGGTGGTTACGATCAGCGCAACGTACATGAAGGAGATCGACTGGCTGGCGGGGCGGGGTTACAACACGCTTGGGGCTTCTTTACCGGTCTCCTATTGCGGCCGGAAGGATAACGTAAGCGGCAGTCTGCTACTTGTGCTGTGGGAGAACCTTACGGATCCCATCCTGACCGGTCGCGAGGAATTGGGCTTTTCCAAGATCTACTGCGAACTTCCTGAGCCAGTCGTATACAACGGCACGAACCACTGTGTCGGCAGCTGGCTCGGTTTTCGCTTCCTGGATTTGCGTCTGCACGGCATGACAGAACTGTCGGAGCAGGAAATCGCGGCCCTGTCTGAAAAGGCGGGGGGCGACGGAACGCTTCACTACAAGTACGTCCCGCGGACGGGCGAATGGGGTACGGCGGACGCCGAATACGCCGTGCTAACCCCTGCACATACGCCCAATCGACGCGTGCTGGGGATGTGGCGAGGCGAAGGGACGGTTGCGTGGCATCGGGCCAGGTGGGAGGACATGCCGACCCAGTACAACATTGTCAACTGTCTGGCCGACCTGGAGATTCTGGAATATCGCGGTGCAACGATAGCGCAGACGATTGGCGGCAAGGACCTGAGTGATCAGAGAATTCTGGAGTGAACTTTCCGGTCCAGCATGCCATGCCGCGAGATACCCCTTCAAGAGTAATCTGAAGACTCTGTACGGACGGTGGCAGCCCGCCGGTCATTCGCGGCGGAGTGTAGTCATTGTGTTGCGCACGTCCTGACCTTGGACCTCTGCGGGTGCATCCCGGATGTGGGGTGGTGATAGTCTGGCCGGACTCAATGGCTGCGGCGGCTGGAGTAGTATACCGTCTTTTGGGGAGACGCAGTGCAGGCCCGGCCTGGCCTTGCGGTGGAGTCCGTCAGTTGGGCGTACGAGGGCAGGCACAGGGCCGGCACCTACGGGGATCTGATGGGACTGGCGGGACGTGGTCTGGCCAGACACCTTCGATTAGGCACCTGTTACGAATATCGACACCAGGTCGGCGAGGCAT
>JAPPKG010000389.1:0-2321 GCA_026914085.1 Caldilineaceae bacterium
TTATCCCGAAAGCGATAGAAGTAGATGATGGTTGCGCCGAGCAGGGCGAAGACGGCGCCGGATGCGCCTGCGGAGGGGGCGGGCGAGAAGGCGTAGCTGGCGATGCTGCCGAGGAGGCCGCCGAGAAGGTAGATGACGGTGAAGCGCATGTGGCCGAAATGGCCTTCGATGATGGGGCCGAGCCAGAAGAGGCCGATGAGGTTGGAGATGAGATGGATTGGGCCGATGTGGAGGAACATGGCGGTGAAGAGCCGCCAGCTCTCGCCCTGCAGGATATGCCAGTTGGACTTCATGCCGAGGGCACAGAGGACGCGCAGGTCGGTGGGGCCGTTCCAGACGCGGAATGCGAGCAGCCCGTAGATGAAGGTGGCGGCGAAGACGAGGAGGTTGACGGCGATCAGGGCGCGGCTGATGCGTGGGGGGACGAGGGGGATGTAGAAGGTTGGCGCGGGCGGCGGGCCGGCGGGGCGGGGCGGGGTGCCGAAGAGGTTCATCACGGCCGGTCTACAGATTGATGGGCGACCAGTCTACGCGGCATTTTTCGGCCTGGATGATGCTGATCACCTTGTCGACGGTCTCGTCCTGGCGGTCGTCGCGATTGACGACGACGTATTGAAAGTTCTGCAGGTGCTGCATCTCCTTGCGGGCGGTGGCGATGCGCATCTTGAGTCTGTCTGGGGTTTCGGTCTTGCGTTCGAGGAGGCGGCGCAGTTGCTCTTCTTCGTTTTCGGCGACGAGGAAGATGGTCACGGCCTCGGGAATGAGGCGGCGGATGGTGGCTGCGCCCTGTACGTCGATGCGGAGGATAACGTCCTTGCCGCTGGCGAGGGCCTTGCGCACGTGGGTTTTGGGGATACCCTTATAGTCGCCGTAGACGACGGCATATTCCAGGAGCTCGTTGGCATCGATCATTTCGGCGAATTCGCCAACGGACACGAAGTGGTAGTCGACGCCTTCTTTCTCATTGGGCCGGCGGGGCCGGGTGGTAGCGGTTACGACGAAGTGGAAGGGGAGGTCTCGCTTCTTCATCAGGGAAAGCGTGGTGTCTTTGCCGACGCCGCTGGGCCCGGATATCACCACCAGGATTGGATGGGGTTGATTCTGCCGGTCGTAGATCGGAGTCACATCATCCTGAATATCGGACATAGAAGACGCATCCCATTGGAGTTTTGAGTTTCCGGTGTTCAGTTGTCGGTCGCGGCACGGGAGAGGCCGCTTGCTGACTGAAAACTGACTACTGACAGTAAGAAACGAAAACCACTCTGGCAGGCATCACCATTGCTTTGTGCCGGGCATTTCGCTGGATATAATGATGGGCAGTTGATCGCCCATGCTGGCATAAGGTACGCGATTCAGTATAGTTCAAATTAATAGTGGGCGAAAAAACGGGCGCGTATGAGTTCTGAAGAGAGCCGGTTTTGGGGGTAGGTCAGGGAGGCGCCCGGTGCTCGAAAAGGAGACGGGGACGCAGGGGAGACAATGCCGATTTACGAGTATTACTGTTTTGATTGCAAGAAGCGGGTGAGTGTTCTGTTCCGCACGATGGCGGAGGCTGAGGCGGGGGCTTCGGCGTGTCCAGAGTGTGCGGGGGAGCGGTTGCGGCGGCTGATGAGCCGGCTGCGGGTGCTGCGTTCGGAGGAGAACCGGATCGAGTCGATGGCGGAGGACTCTTCGCTGCTGTCCGGGTTGGAGCAGGAGGACCCGCGGGCGCTGGCGCATTTCATGCGCAAGATGAGCGACGAGACGGGCGAGCCGCTGGATGAGGAGATGACGGAGGTGGTGGACCGTCTGGAGTCAGGGGAGAGCCCGGAGTCGATTGAGTCTTCGATGCCGGACGGGGATGGCGGTGACGATGCGGGACTGGGTGGAATGGGGGAGTTGTAGGGGGTATTCATCCACGAAGAAAACCTTTTTGTCCACGAAGGGCCACTAAGGGCCGCGAAGAGAACCTTCGGCGAAAGCTGAAGGTTTTTTTTGTTTGCGATGGTATGGGGGTGCGGGTGGGGCGGTTATATCTTTTCGAAGTGGTCGACGGGGACAACGAAGATGGTGGCGCCGCCGACCTGTTTTTCGACGGGGGCGGGGATGTGCATTTCGCCGGGTTCCATGACGGGCGGGAGGGGTGTGACGTATTGGACGCGGCTGGTGCAGCTTTCGCGGAAGACGGTGAGGACGTCTTCGACCTGCTCGTCCTCGACGCCGCAGAAGATGGTTGCGTTGCTGATGCGGAGGAAGCCGCCGCGAGTGCCGGTAATGGTGGCGGCGTAGCCGCGGCGTCCGAGACGGTCGAGGAGGTTGGGGCTGTCTTCTTCGTTGACGAT
>JAPPKG010000200.1:0-2318 GCA_026914085.1 Caldilineaceae bacterium
CTCGGTTTTTTCAATGATGTATGTCTGGAGGCCGAACTGGTGCGCGGCGGGTCGGGTTTGGGCCACTTGCAGACTCTGATGGACGGCGGCGTTGATTTCGCTGTCAGTGCCGGGGGCAGCTTGATTCCCGGCCTGCTCACGGGACACGATGGGGCAGATATTGTTGCGGTCGGCGCCATGATCAAGCACAGCCCTTACATCTGGTTGGGACTGGACCACGACACGCCCCAGGACCAGCGCTCCGATAAGAGGCTGACGCCGAAGGACTTCATTGGCAAGACGATTGGACTACACGAGGGAGAAGGCTACTTCTTCGACCTCATATCGGGAAGGCACGGCATCTCTCCAGACCAAGTTGAGCTTGTCGTGACCGGATATTCGCCGGAACCTTTGATTGAGGGGGAGATGGACTTCACGGGGGCCTGGCTAATCAATGAACCCCGGCTTTTGGAGGCGCAGGGATACATGAATTGGGTGGCGTTCCAGTTCAGCGAGTGGGGCTGGGACGACTATTCGGAGGTCCTGGTCGTGCCGCGGTCGATGCTGGAAGAAAACGCCGACCTGGTGCGGCGCTATCTGGCGGCAGTCATTCACGGGCTAAGGCATGTAATTGAGGACCCCGAAGACTCCGCCGAGATCGCAGTCAGGTATGCGGTCGACGTGGAACTGACGACGGAACAGGCTCTGCGAAGATACGAGCTTCAGGAGGCTCTTGTAGCCGGGGCTGACGAACTGCCCCTGGGCCACATGTCGGCCGAGCGCTGGAACAGACAGGTGGCCTCGTTGATCCAGTTTGGCCAGATGGAACTACCCATGTGCGAGTAGGCGCAGAAGAGGACAAAAACCGCATTGACTATCGAGTTTTCGCAGGTCAGCAAGAGGTTTGGCGACATTGAGGCGTTACAGGAGGTCAGCCTTACCGTTCAGGACGGCGAGTTTGTCACCCTGATAGGCCCGTCGGGCTGCGGCAAGACGACGATGTTGCGCATCGCCGCCGGGCTGGAGGAACCCAGCGATGGCGAGGTGCGGGTCAACGGGGACACGCCCAGGAATGCTTGCCGCCAGCACCAGATTGGGGTTGCCTTTCAACGCCCGGCCTTGCTGGCGTCCCGTTCGGCGTTGAGCAATGTCAGCATGACGTTGGAAATCACTGGCCGGGACGGTGCACTGTCACCGGATGAACTGCTGACCGACTTTGGCCTGGGAGAGTTTCACCATCACTATCCACACCAGCTATCGGGCGGGATGCAGCAGCGGGTCAACATTGCCGCCGCGCTTGTTCACAATCCGGCTATTCTGCTGCTGGATGAACCGTTTGGCGCGCTGGACGAGTTGACGCGGGAGGCGATGGGGGAATGGCTGGGCGGCGTTCTGAGCAGGTCAGCCAAGACGGTAATCTTCGTGACCCACAGTGTTGAGGAGGCCACAATTCTGTCCGACAGAGTGGTTGTGCTGTCAGCCCGCCCCGGGCGGATTGCGGAAGTCATCGAGGTCGGGTTGCCGAGGCCGCGTTCGAGGGCTTCGCGGACAGACGAAAACTACCTGCGCGAGGTGGCGCGTGTGCGCACTTCGCTCTACCGAGCCGTCGAGTTGAGCAATTGAGGGGCTGATCAGGAACCCTCGTTGGGCACACTAAGCAGAACCAGTACTGGCCGTCGCTTCAGATTCCGTTGGCGTCACTAACGACCGGGTAATGCCTATGAATGATCGTCTTGCCTATCTCATAATGTTTGTTTCCGTACCTATCCTGTGGGTCCTGGCGATACAGATTACGGGCTTTCCGTCCTTCCTGCTACCGCCGCCGGACATGGTGGGTGACGTATTGTGGACGGAGCGGGAGCTGCTGGCTTCTCACACATGGACCACGATCGTAGAGGCTTTGACCGGATACGCGGTTGCCAACGCGATCGCGATTGCCCTGTCGATCTCGTTTCTCTATTTGCCGTGGATGGAGTCCCTGGCCCTGCCGTGGACGGTAATCATCAAGAACGTCCCGTTTGTAACGATCGCCAGTATTCTGATCATCATTCTTGGTGACACGCCGCTGCCCAAGATCATAATCGTGGTCCTGATCACGTTTTTCCCGATTCTGGCGAACGTGACAAAGGGGCTGAAGTCGGCCGACCCGGTGCTGCTTGACAGGATGCAGACTCTGGACTCCAGCCAGTGGGAGATATTCACGAAGGTACGCTGGCCGAGTGCACTCCCGTACTATATTGCTGCGCATGAGATCGCGTTCACCGGAAGCATAATCGGTGCAGTCGTTGCAGAGTGGCTGTTTGCCCGCAAGGGTCTCGGCTATCTGATCGTTCAGTCGA
>JAPPKG010000010.1:0-2314 GCA_026914085.1 Caldilineaceae bacterium
GAATAGTAGTAGCCGGGCGGTTCGATGCCGAGCGGAACGAGCCAGGAGACACCGGGCGGCGCCTGCACATTCAGGTATTGCAAAAGATAGCTGAGGGCGTAGAGCACGGCGGCCACCGACAGGGTCAGCCAGCGCTTGTTCAACAGAGGGATCGAGCAGATGATCGAAGTCCCGATCAGATGCAGCACGCCAAAGTCGATAGGGGGCAGAACGGCCACGCGCATAACTAATGAGAGTATGAGTCCGATGCCGAGAATGTGCAGTCCGCGGCGGGCGACTTTCCAGGCCAGACCATCGGCCATCCCGGTTCTGGACAGGGCGCGATTGTAGCTCAGGACGACGGAGACCCCTGCCAGGGTGATGAAGGAGGTTGCGGTGAAGCGCTGGAAATAGAACCAGAAGCCCTCATGCAGTACAAATGGCATGCCGCCGAAGTTGCGCAGGTCAAACACCAGATGGAAGATGATCATGGTGATGATGGCCACGCCGCGCCAGCTGTCGACCTCCCAGAAGCGGTTGACGACGGGCGTTGTTGCGGCGGGGCCTGCCTCGGCGGAGTCGGATTGCGGTCGATCCGGCCCGTTGCTGCCTCTATTTTTTTCGGGCAGTTCGCGCTGAACCGCTGCGGTTTTCTGTGTCATTTGGCGCTTTCAGGCGGCGATAACGCTGCCGGCGTGCGCAGCTGCTGCGCACTTGAACCATTTCCCGGTTCCTGCGAGAATCAGAATGGCGGCTACTTGCATCAGGCTTCCCAGCGCCTGGTGAACCGGTTTGCAGCCGTCAGTGGACACTACGCTGACTGGGCAGTGCGGTAGCGCCCTGGATATTATATCGCATACGACAGACCCGGCGCTCCCCAGACCAACGGCAACGCGCGCATACATTATCGTCACTGGTGGGATCGGCGCAGGAATAGCGTCTGAGCGTGGTCGGCAGGCGGCAGTTAGCGGGCAAAGAGCGGATGCCCGGCACTCACCACTTTTGACTGCTACAGTGCGCAAACATTTTACACGATAGGACAGGAGATTACAAGGAAATTGGGCCAAGCGGACATGGATTTTTCCGGCGCCGAGCCGGCAAGGGGCGATGCCTACCATGCGTTGGGGGCCGCACCGGGATGGATCGGGCGTGCGCGAGCAAGGCTTAGCGCGTTGGACGGGGCAAGGCCGCGCCGTCATGTCGGGCACAGTATAGCGTTTCAGCATTCGGCACCGAGCACGATGCCGATCGCGCGCGGGATCTTTGACGAGCGGGGCGACATGGCCGCGGGCACGGTGGTCATCGCCGACCACCAGACGGCCGGGCGGGGGCGGTTAGATCGCGATTGGGAGGATGTGCCTGGGCGCGGGCTGCTGGGCAGCTATATTTTGTGCGGTGAGCTGTTGCCGGAACATCCATCAACGGCGGTGATGCTGGCGGGCCTGGCCGTGCTGCGGGCGATCAGGGAGAGCTGTCCGCGGCTGGCGGACCGTGTTCGTCTGAAGTGGCCAAACGACGTGATCGCGGTGGAGGCCGTGGGTCCGGTCAAGCTGGCGGGCATTCTGGTGGAGAGCATCTTTGCGGAGCAGGAGCTCAGCGGCGTCATACTCGGTATCGGCATCAATGTCAATCAGCGGGAGGAGGAGTTGCCGTCCGTTCGCGGGGGCGGGCTGCCTCCATCCAGCCTGGCGCTAATATGCCACGGCGACAGTTTGCCCCATGCCGGCTATGCGCCGATCGAGAGAGAGGACCTGCTGGTGGCTCTGTGCCGGACGCTGGATGATCTGTGCGCGGCGGGGTCGCGTCCTTCTGCGGGGGCGGTCCACGCGCGCTGGCAGCGGGCGTTGCACGGCCTGGGGGCCGAGGTCAGGGCGCATACTGCTGACGGGGCGGTCCGGGGACGGGCGGTTGGGACGTCTGCGCAGGGGGCGCTGCGGGTGCGGCTGGGCGGGGGGGAGACGGTCGAAATTCATTCGGGAGAGGTCATCTTCAATTGGGAAGGCGGCGGCGAGCGGTAGCCGGCGTTGGGCTGGTTCTCAGATGGCGGCGCGGCGGCGGTGGGCGATTTTGTGATCCGGCACTTAGCGGGGCACAGGGCAGGCACAAGGCCTGCCCCTACCGGTGCGTGTGAGAGGGGGCTGGTTTCGCGGCATGACGCGGGTGAGCGACCGGTGGCATAGGGACGGCGCCGGCGTCGCGGCGTCAAGGCGGCGCAGGCTGGTGTAGGGGGGGCGTGGGGGGGGGCGCGCCCCCCCCCCCGCGGCGGCCGCCCCCCCGCCGCCCCCCACACCCCCCCCGGGGCCGCCTTGATATAAAACAAACAGAACGGAGCCCC
>JAPPKG010000081.1:0-2314 GCA_026914085.1 Caldilineaceae bacterium
CCGGACGGCCTGGCCCTACCAGGCGCAACGGCCGGACACCGACCACTTCAACCGCGACTACTACCCGGAAGACGCCCGCGGCGGCACCGCCATCTGCCTGCTCGATCCGTTTTCAGGAGAGGAATCGGAGTTCATCCCCTATGAACCCCTGGTCTGGAACTTCCGGTCCGCTTGGTCGCCCGATGGTTCGCAGTTCGCCTTCTGCCGCGCCGAGGTGGGATCACCGAGTGCCATCTGGCTGGTCGATGCCGACGGCGGCAATGCGCACATGCTGACGGACGGATATGAACACCTGGGCGCGGATCACCCGGTGTGGGTGGGGTAGGTGCGAAAGTGGCCGTTCAATCCGCAGTGATGATCGTCCAACTGTTGCTTCCGCTGTTTCTGGTGGCATAAAAGTTCCAAAGCACGCCATTGATCGTTGAGCCCCTTGTGTCTATGCTATCCCCAGCAGAGAAAAAGAGAATAGTCCCGCGGCCGGTGGAACTAACGTTAAAATCATGTCCTTTGTACGTACATTGTTCACCAGGATTTACAATCAACCCGGCTATGCAGGCGCCGTCCCCGCCACCGTCGCTGACCGTCACGCGCACCGCCGCGGAGCAGTTGTTGCCGGTGTCGCTCTCGCCGCTTACGCGGTCCACGCACGCGCCGTAGTAGTAAGTCCCCGCGCTCGAAGGCGCGTTCAGCGAAATGGACTCGTCGCTCGCGCTCGATCCGGCGAGTTCGCTTACCCTGTCCGTGCCGACCTGCGTATCGCTCGTGGAAATCGTCGAATTCGACGAGCGGTAGTAGCGCAGGGTCGTCGCGGTGGACCGCCCCGCGCCCTGGTTGCGCACCGTGGCGCTCAGCGTGAACGTTTGCCCCGTCGTTGGTGTGTCGTCGTCTACCGAGGACGACGCGACTATCAGGTCGGGGCTTGAGCCGGAACAATTGACCACGCCACGTTTGTCGGAGACTCCCGTCAGCCACGCCTGGAAAGCCGCGTCCGTCGGCGCGCACAAATCAGTACCGTCTATCCACAAGTGCAACAAGTTCGTCAGACTGGTAAACGTATCGGGCAGGGGGCCTGTCAATTGCCGATTTCCCCCGAGAGAAAGGTTTTCCAGTTTGGCCAGGTTGCCGAGTTGGTTCGGGATCGTACCCGTCAGATGATTGTCCGAGAGATTCAGACCCCTCAAGTTGGCCAGGTTGCCGAGTCGGTTCGGGATCGTTCCCGTCAGTTGATTGCCCGATATATCCAGCCCTGCCAAAATCGTCGGTTTGCCAAGTTGCGGCGGGATCGTACCTGTCAGTTGATTGTTCGAAAGATTCAGTCCGATCAAGATGGGCAGGTTGCCGAGTTGCGGCGGGATCGGCCCCGTCAACTGATTGTCCTCAAGAACAAGAAAGATCAAGTTGGTCAGGCTGCCGAGTTGCGGCGGGATCGGCCCCGTCAACTGGGTACCCCAAATGAACAGCCTTGTCAGGCTTCTCAGGCTGCCGAGTTCTGGCGGGATAGTACCCGTCAACTGGCCACTCGAAAGAGCTAGAAGCTCCAACTGATTCAGGTTGCCCAGTTCGGATGGAATCGTACCTGTGAATGGATTGCCCGCCAAATCCAGCCATGTCAGTTTGGCCAGGCTGCCGAGTTTCGGCGGAATCGAGCCCGTCAGCCGATTAAAGCCGAGAGACAGCCACGTCAATCTGGCCAGGTCGAGGAGTTGTGGCGGGATCGTCCCTGTTAACCGGTTACGGTAAAGATTCATGTATTCCAGCTGGCTGAGGTTGCCCAGTTCCGGCGGAATGGGACCGCTCAGACCGTTTTCACGTAAGATCAGGCTGTCCACGCGGCCCTCCGCATTGGTGGAGACCCCGGACCATTCTCCGATCGGCCGGTCGCTCAGCCAGTTGGCATTGTTCGTCCAATCGGGACCGCCGGTAGAGTTGTAGAGCGCGACCAGTGACAGGCTGTCCGCGGCGACGGACTCGTTTGGATCGCAGCGGGGCAGACCAAGGTCTGAAAGATCATTGGTCTCCACGTCCCCCAATCCCGATGGGATACAGCCCGTTAACTGATTTTCGTCAAGGCCCAGTTCATTGAGGTTCTGCAGTTGTCCGATTTCCGGAGGAATGCTGCCCGTCAGTTGATTGTGGTCAAGGGACAGTCTTTGAAGGTTCTGCAGTTGTCCGATTTCCGGTGGAATGCTGCCTGTCAGTTGGTTGTGGTCGAGGACCAGCACTTTGAGGCCTTGTAGTTGTCCGATTTCAGGAGGTATGTTCCCCGCCAGTTGGTTGCCGGACAGGGACAGCGTGTCCACACGGCCCTCCGCAC
>JAPPKG010000368.1:0-2310 GCA_026914085.1 Caldilineaceae bacterium
CACAAGGGAGGGCCGACTAGGCCCGACCGCCCAAATGCGAGGAGAGAGGGGAGAGAAGAGAGTTGCTGGTTCCTCTGGCGCAGATGGGAACGCGGACAGGTCCTGGTCAGAGCTCTGCCAGAGGATTGCGAGAGTTCACCCCCACATTGGGATGCACACCTTTTGCGTCTTTTGGAAGTCGGAGAAGAAGCCATTCCACCTCAGTTATCAACACGCTTGCGTAGCGACTACGAAACTTGCAATTATTTGCCAATTCCCTGCCATTTTGTTGTATGATCAGTGCTGTTTGTGCTGAGCGATTCCGGGGAGGCCCGGCGCGGTATTGGAGACAAGGAAGCAATGAAACAGACTCGACTTTACGACCGACATGTGGAACTGGGTGGACGCATGGTTCCCTTCGCCGACTACGAACTGCCTGTACAGTACACTGCCGGCCCCAATGCAGAGCATCGCAGCGTGCGAACAGCCGCCGGCGTGTTCGATATCGACCACATGGGCCAGTTTGCGCTCAGCGGTGAGGACGCACTGGCCTATCTTCAGTATGTGCAAGTCGCCGACGTCGCCTCTCTGGGCGAATGGGAAGCCCGCTACAGCCTGCTCTGCTACGATGACGGCACGATCGTTGATGACATTTTCATATACCGCCTGCCGGATAAGTGGCTCATCGTGGTCAACGCGGCCAACCGGGAGAAAGATTTCACCTGGTTGCAGAGTTTCACCCACGGTTATCGCGTCGAACTGACCGACATTTCGGACGAGACCTATATGCTGGCCGTGCAGGGCCCCAAGGCCGCCGCGATCCTCGACAGGATGAGCTCTGCCAATCTCTCAGCCGCGCCGCCCCGCTCGGCATTGCAGGCTGAGGTGGGTGGCGTCGAGATGCTCCTCGGCCGCACCGGTTACACGGGCGAGGACGGGTTCGAACTTTACCTGCCTCCCGACAAGGCGGTATCTTTCTGGGACACCCTGCTGGCGGAGGGGGCTCGCGATGGCCTGCTGCCGTGCGGCCTTGCAGCCCGCGACAGTCTGCGCTTCGAAGCCTGCATGTCACTATACGGCCACGAAATCGACGCCAAGACCAACCCCTACGAAGCGCGGCTCGGCTGGGTCGTCGCCCTGCAGAAACCGGACTTCCTGGGGCGCAACGCGCTGCTGAAAGTGAAATTGGAGGGAACCGAGCGTTTTCTGGTGGGCTTCGAAATGATAGAGAAGGCCGTTCCCAGAGAGGAACATGGGATTATCGGTCTTGAAGGGCAGGTGGTCGGCCAGGTAACGACCGGCATGAAGAGCCCGACGCTGGATAAATTTGTCGGCCTGGGATACCTGCCGCGCGGAATGACCCGCATCGGCTCGGAAATCCACATTCTTATCCGCGGCAGGCCGCGCCGGGCACGTATTTGCAAGCGGCCGTTCTATAGGGCGAGACGGTGAGTTAGAAAGGAGGTTCTGAAGTGGCTATCGAGCATGCAGAACACGGGAAGGTAATTGACCTCAACACCTTTGGCGGCACGGCTTCGACCGCCGTCGTCAAGGAGAAAGAGTTCGAAGCAATTCGCGTTTACCTCGGACCGGGCAAGAAGATTCCTCCGCACAAAGTTGACGGCCCGATCACGGTCCATTGCCTCAGCGGCAACTGCACATTCTTCGTCGAGGACGAGCCGCGGGCGCTGGCTCCAGGTTCCTGGCTCTTCCTGGAGGGCGGGACGATGCACGCACTGGAGGCGGAAGAAGAATGCGCGGTGTTGGTGACGATTCTGTTCAGTTAGAGTGGGTAAAGAGATAAAGTGAAAGTATGCAACGGCCCACACAGGAGTGCGGCGGATTACTCGCGTCGATAGACTTTACTCGGCATGTCCATTCAAACGCCATGGTCCCAGCGCAGGACGTCCGTAAATCTGACGAAGTCATTGTCAAACGTCGCAACGTGGTCGCCAGAAGCAGCGGCCATGGCGTCCAGATAACAATCCAAGATATCAAATCTTGTTATGGCAAAGCGATCCAAAGCATCTAACAATTCATTTCGATTCACACAGCGAACCCCTGGGCTTTTTGCAACAAACTGTAACTCTTCCGCAATTTGCCTGCGATCGATCTTGTAAACGGAAAGGAGAACCCACACAGCTTCGGAAACCGCAACGTCCGTCAAAATCAGTACACATTCTCCTGAGAGTGCTTCCAGAAACAGCCCTTGGGCAGCCGGAGAGTGCTCTTCATGGTCTTCGCGCAAGAATCTAATGAGGACATTTGTATCAAGGAGGTAACTACTAAGCCTATGTAACGAGAAAGAGCTAATGTGCGATTGCTCTTGGA
>JAPPKG010000176.1:0-21542 GCA_026914085.1 Caldilineaceae bacterium
GCGAAAGGCCCTGGATCAGCATCTCCTGGCCGAACGCGGCGAAGCATGACCACCGGCACCTCCGAGAGCTGCCTCGAAAGTCTCATCTGCACGGCGCTGGCTGCTGGAGAGTTCGTTCAGGGCCACGTATGATCGGGGCAGGTCGTTGACGGTGATAGGGATATTCATCATGCATCTTCGGCATATATTCAGATATCAAAATATGTGCATATGTATGGTCAAGTAGGTAGTTCCACCTTGATTTTCCCCATTTCGTGGTCTGGCGAATGGGGCCAACCATACACACCATTTCTCAGTCATTGTGCTTTATTGCAGTGGCTACGCAAATTGCCAGAACAAAGTACATGACCATAGACAGGAAACCTGCCCAAATCTTGGTAGGCTCTGTAAGCATTTGGATCATGATCAAGGTAGAGTGCTTTCACCAATCGCGAAGGCGTCCCTTGCGTTCTCTACGTTCATAACGGTCTAGGGGCTTACCAAACAAGAAGTCTTCATGGCTTGCCCAACCCGAATCGCGCCTTCTCTGCGGCAACCGGAACAGTGCCCGCAGAAAACGTATCCCCACATTAACAATAACCACGTAACAAATGAAGAACGCGACGATCAGAATGATGAATTCCATGACCTTTCCTTCCTCATTTACGTTTCCCCTGAATTGGTACTGTGACGACCCTTGCGCTACCTCAACCACCTCTTTATGCCCTTTACGCGGGCAGTGGTCTTCGTCTGCGCCTTCGGGCAATTCGTAGGGGATTTATCCAGATGGATAGAGATCATATAACGGCCGCCCTCTCTTAGTAACCGATAAAGTATTCGGCCAGGTAATCTTCCAGAATCTCGCTAAGCCTACCATCCCTCAGATGTTCAAAGTAGCTCACGCAACTCATAGTAAAGGGAGTTCGGTTTTCGGCAATACCAAGGTTGCCCATCGCAGTCGGAAGGGGTGCCTCCAAAATGATTGCCAGCGTGCTGCGATAAAGATCCTGATTCTGAAAAGACCCCAACCTCTTCCCATAGTACACATATTCCGATTCTTCCAGAGTCGCATCGTTTGACTCCAGCGCATCCGAGATTGTTTCTCGCACTCTGGGAACAACGGCTCTAATGCTGCTGTCCAGCGAGCGAAGCCATTCTGCCGGATCTTCTTCGCAGAGTATATTCATGGCCTCCGAAATCCGTTGGAGCCTCTCATTTGCCACCTCTGCTTCCAATTCAGCGAACGAGTTGAAAGCAGGCTGCGCACATGACAGATACGCATAGGTGTCGTTCAATGGACAAGAGGGGAACGGCGAGACAGCGGCACAGGACGACATGACGATGGTGAAAACGGCAAGAATCAGCCCAGAAAAATACCGAAAGCAACCGGCTTGTTCATTTCGGCTTCACCTCCGCCGATTGTTGGTCCTATAGAATGCTCACATGGATGTCACGACGATTTGAATGGCGAAGAGCGAGGCGTCAATGGTGAATGAGGCGGAACCGTTTGAATCCTACTTCGACTCGGAGCCCATGTGCTCAAAGAGGGGCACCACCCAGACTGACGTTACCATGAATGCCAGAAAGAAAACTATGCTTACCTTCCCGAAGAGGAGGGCGGCGAGGGCGAAAGTTAGTGCGGATGCTGTATTGATCGTGAACCTTCTCGACCTGGGTTTCACCCAGTCCACTTTTTCAAGCCATTGAGCGAAAAAGTACTTGAAGAAGAACGCGGTCCAAATGCCTAACGGTATGAAGAGAATCACCCACTCGTTATCAAGAAGAAAGATTGGCAGCAAAGGACGACCTCTTCAAGATAGTTGAGTGTTCGCAATTGCCATCGGTTTGCGTACACGCAAGACCAGCCAGAGAAACGGTAACGGAACAAAAAATCGCGTCAACTCCTTTATGACCTGGGAACTGCTGTTTCGCTCAAAAGCGACTGGGGCCAACTATATCCACCCTATAATACACGACACGTATGTCAATTCTGTGCAATTTGTGATCTTTTTATGCCAATATCGTAACAGTTTGGCGGTATCGGTCAGTAGGTCTTTGTGGCTGGGGTCAGGAAGTGCCAGGGGCGGCGGATTGCGACGGGCCGCAACTGGTAGTGCTGACACGGACCGGAACTGACGATTCCCGGCGATCTGGTAGAGGTATGGCGGATGGACGCCTAAGACGAGACGGTTAGTGGAGAAGTGTGAGGGGCGTTAGGTGTTGTACGGAATGAAACGGAACAGGCCGCTACAGGCAGTAGCGGCTTTAGTTTCTGTGGCGTGTGGGGCTGTTGGGTCGGGGGGTGGAGAGATAACTGGTCTGACTTCCCATCCTGTGAAAAGGTCGAGCAAATTCTTGAGGAGCATAATAGGGTTGACCCCAAAAACTGGACCGCGCTCCTGGCCGGCTCAGGCCTCACCCCGCAAACGCCGGCAGCACCTCCCGCACCAGCAGTTCCGCACACCGCTTCTGCTCTTCCTCGTCTGCATCCACCGTCGGGCCCAGCACCACGATCCTGTCTATCCCCAGGTCGATGACCTCGACGGCGAACGCCTTGCCAAATGGCGGCCCTGAAAGATGCAGGCGAGGATACCTCTCTCTCCTCTTCAGTCCTGTCCTCAATCAATCGTCGCAGCCACTGACCACTGCAGTTAAGGTTCATACGCATACACCACCGGCAACGCCCTGATATCCGTCACCGCCGCATCCGTATGCTGCACGACAAAAGCCCGGCCCGTCCCGCAATCCCCGAACCCGTCACACGAGATCTCGCCGATCAAACCCCGAAACCCCCGCGTCCCGCTCAACGCCTCCCGCAGCCGCGCCCGGCTGATGTACAGCGTCTCCCCATCCGCCACCGCAACCGCCTCAATCGCCTGCAGCAGCAGCGTCGTCGCATCATACGCATGCACCATCGAAGCCGACGTCGGCGCCTCCCCGTAACGCGCCGCGTAATCGGCCGCCACCTCCTCGCCGCTCTTGCCCGTCGCCTGGTTCACATTGCCCCCGAACCGCAGCTCCGGCGCCACCACATAGAAGCCCAACACCTCCGGTGCCGCCAGCAGCAGCGAATCGTTTCCGATCAGCACCAGCGCCTCCAGCCCTTCCACCTGACCCGCCTGCCGCGCAATAGCCGCCGCCTCGTCCGGAAATATCGGGAAGAACAACCCCTCCGGGCTCTCCGCTGCAATCCGGCTCAGCACCGGCATCATATCGCTCTCCCCCCGGCTGATCTGCCCCATCGCAACCACCGCGCCGCCCAGCGCCTCGAACGCCGCCGCAAACGCGTCCGTAAAACCCGACGTGTACGGGTCCCCGTCATCGACCGTCGCCATCCTGCGCAGACCCAGCCCGTGGTAAGCAAACTCCGCCACCGCCTGCCCCTGGTGCAGATCGTTGCTCGCCGTCCGGTAATAGCCCGCATGGTTGTGCTCGCCCGCATTGCCCCGCAAATCCGACGTCAGCGAAGGCGCCGTATTCGACCCCGAAACCATCACCAGCCCCGCCTCGCTCACAATAGGCGCCGCCTCAACCGCCCCCACCGAACACGAAGTCCCAATCACCCCCACCACGCGCCGGTCGCCCACCACCGTCTCCGCCGCCGCCCTGCCCCCTTCCGCCGTGCACAGCGTATCCAACCCTGCCCCCATCGTCACCCTGTGCCCCTTTATCGGCCCGTAATCATCCACCGCCAGCGCCACCGCCCGCTGCCTCGGAATCCCCCGCACCCCAATCCCCGTCAACACCTCCAGCGACCGGATATGAACTGCCTCCCCCGGCCCCACCACAACCATCCCCAGCGGGCTCTCCGGCACACAACCGCCTCCCAGCACCAGCCCCAATACCAGCGCCGCCCACCAAACCAGCCCCCGCCTCCCCACAGCAACCGCCTTCATCATCCAATCTCCCCACACACTGACTGGCGCCCCGTTCCTCACAACCTGCACCTGCCGCGCCCCCGCACAAACGCCCACCCATCATCGACCCCAAAAGGTGTCCTTCGCGGCCCTTCGCGTAACTTCGCGGATCAAAAAGGTGTTCTCCGCGCCCCTCCGCGGACAAAAAGCAGTTCTCCGTGTTCCTCCGTGGCCCTCCGTGGATCAACAAGGTGTTGCCGTTCTCCCCGTCACGCCGCGGACAGAAATTCGAAAAGGCTTGACCCGCGAATGACGCCCTGGTGCGGATCAAAATGCAGCTCTCGTGTGGACTGTCCGGGTAATGCAAGCTGGAAATGAGACGGTGCCCGTTTCGTCTACCAGGTGAACAAATGCCTTTACCGGGGTTGGGGCGCCGGTAACCATCCACTACATCAGATCACGACCTCGCCCGCGTCCATTGCGCCGCCACCGACGAATATCACCGGGTTGCGCGCCTTGCCCATCAGCCGGGCTGCCTCTTCGATAGCGCCGGTATCCACTGCCGGCCGGCGCACGGTGAGGGGGATTGGACTGTCGCTCATCTTCGCCTTGTCGGCAAGGACGTCCAGAGGCGCCTCCAGCCCGACCGGCCGCGGCCGGCCTGAACGCATCTCGCTCAGCGCCGTAGCCAGCAGGTGCGGCAGTTGGTCGGGACTTTCGGCGCGGCGCGCCCACTTCGTCAGCGAACGCATGACAGTCAGCTGGTCCGGGATCTCGTGCAACATTCCGAATCCGCGGCCGATCTGGTCCGAATGGATCTGGCCGGCCAGGCAGAGTACGGGCGCATTTGTGGCGTAGGCAGTTGCCAGTGCAGCGGTGGTGTTGAGAAATCCGGGCCCGGGCACCACAACATAGACGCCGGTCTTTCCCGAGGCGAGCGCGTAGCCGAGGGCCATGTAAGCCGCGCCCTGCTCATGCCGCGAATGGATGTGGCGTATCTGGCCGCCGGCATCGTAAACCGCGTTGTAGAAATGGTCGTTCTGCACGCCGGGCAGTCCGAAGATCGTGTCGATGCCGTGGGAGAGCAGGCCTTGCACGAGTGCTTCGCCGCCGGTACGTTCGATCTTCATAGGCATCCTTTTCGGACATGTGGGCCAGAACAACCGGTTGACCGCCCGCTTTGACAACCTCCGTCTACCCTGAACAAAGCTGACTGTTCATACCTTCTGCATCTGCATAAATGAAGAATCTGGCCTTCACCAACTGGCATAAGACCCTGGTTATGAATTCCCTAAGTCTACACCAACGATGTGTATTTTTTATGCCAAACCCGCGAATCCCCGTGCCAGTATCGCGCCAATATCCCGGCCCCGCCGCCTTCCCCGCAGGGGCGCCCCTTGTGGGCGCCCTCCCCGGTACGCCGCCCCCTGCGAGGATCGATAATGTCTTCGCCGTCCTCCATGGCCCTCCGTGGATCAACAAGGTGTTGCCGTTCTCCGCGTTCCTCCGCGCCCTCCGCGGACAATAAGATGTTCTCCGTATCTCTCCGTGGACAAAACGTGTTCTCCGCGGTCCCCGCGCACAATTCGAACACTGGTACGAAACTGGCATGAAAACAAGCCGAATTGCCATAAAAAATACATGCGGAAAGTGTACACTTATAATCAGGCAGTCCCGTGACCGCCGCGAACTGCCTGAACAAGAACGGTCCCGCCTGCCGTGCGCATCATCAGGAGGAGGATGTGAAGCGATGAATAAGCCTGTCCGACCCGTAGTTTTCAACGTGATTACAATCGCATCCCTGCTCTTTGCCCTGGTCCAGTTGGTGCTGGTATCACCAATGTACGCGATGCCGGCAACGACTGAAGCCATTCAGCTTCTTGGAGAGCTTGCCCAGGAGAGCGACGCAGTGGAAGAAACCTTGATCGCGCTTCTGGCGGACGATCTTATGCGGCGTAAGTGGCTTGGCAACGGCATGATAGTCACAATGGGCATCGCCATTCTGGCCAATGTCATCGCCAACTATCTTGGCCGCGGCAGACAGCGCATGAACCAGGCCAGGATTCGCCGGCTGGAGGCCGAACTGCATGCAATGCGATCATCTGCCGAGCAATCAAGGAGGTCGTAACGTGAAGGGCAAATTTTCCCAACCCGTACTGTTCAACATGATTACCATCGCGGCGATGCTTTTCTCACTTTTCCAGATGGTGGCTGTGGCCAAAAGAGACGAAGTGGCAACGGCAAAGGCCGTCCAGCTTATTGAAGAGTTTGTCGAAGAGGGCGCAATAGAGGACGACGGGCTGACCCTGCGTCTCGCTGCCGAGTCAAACCAGATCGCCCTCTTCGAAGTCTATATTGTCGGGACGTTGCTGATCGCGATTATGGCCAACGTCGTGGCGAACTATATCGGCAGAGGAAGGCACTATGAGAATACCGGAAGGATTCGTGAACTGGAGGCGGAAATGCGCGGCTTGCGAGGGAGTTAGCCTCTTCGATCTGAACCTTATCGGCTGAACTGCCGCGGCGGCAACCGCAACGGCCCAACGACCTGTACAAAGGCGCCGGCAACGCTGACCTGTCCCCGATCTTTGCACCACCCGCTATGTTAGTCCGGCAAGCACCGGAACAGGGTCGGCAGACATGAGGGTACCCTGCACTCCCCCCTTCCTATCTCCGCGCCCCTCCGCGCTCTCCGCAGACAATCCGTAGGGGCGCCCCTTGTGGGCGCCCTCCCCAGTACGCGGGCCCCTGCGAGGCTCGATAATATCTTCGCCGTTCTCCGTGTTCCTCCGTGGCCCTCCGTGGATCAATAAGGTGTTGCCGTTCTCCGCGTACTCGGCAGTTCACTGAAAACAGAAAAAGACCCGCTGGCCAAGGCCTCGCGGGTCTTTCCAACCCCATCTCAACAAGCGGTTGCGCGATCGTCAACCGCCGTGCTATCCTCCAGATCCACAACCGAAAATGCCCCTCAAAATGCAACTGCCCACCTGGGCGAGGTGAGCAGCAGCAGGACGTCGGGCGATGACGGCGAGTTTGCGCTCCCGTCACCAGAGACCACAGGAGGACCATTCCCGTGTCTGCCTCACAGCATACCATTGCCCACGCCTGCAAGTCAACATCTGAGATTCACCCGAACGGCTTCAGCTGCCCCGACCACAACCCGCATCAGCACTACCGTTACGAGAACATCGTTCTCGACCTCTTCGAGTCCGACATCCTCTCCGTTCTGCCTTCCCACCTGAAAGCCGTCCTCCTCCTCGGCGCCGGCCTCGCCAACAGCGACAACCGCGACGGCCGCTACAGGTCCTTCTACTTCCGCCAGGGCTGGACCGCGCAGAAGCTGGGCATCTCGCGCCAGGCCCTCTCCAGCTACCTCGGCGCCGTCGTTGAACACGGCCTCCTCATCAAACTCGGCAAAGGCCATCCCAAAAACAAACGCAAGGGCGCCCAGCCCGTCATCTTCTACGCCGTCCCCGAATTCGAGGACCTCTGCCGCCTCGCCGCCACCAAAACCAGGGACGACTTTACCCGCAAAAAGACCACCGCAGACGTCGCCCGCATTGTGGATAACCCCCGGAAGGTGTCAACCACCGTTTTACAACCTCCATCCGAGAGGGTGTCAAGCGGGCGCGACACCCTGTTGTCAAGCGAGCGCGACACCCTTACCGGGAGGTTGTCAACCGGGCGCGACACAAAAATAGATCTACTACCTGAAATAGAGAAAGGAAATGGAAAAGAGGTACATCCATCCGAACATGGGGATAACGGAAAAACCGGCTTCAACACCAACGGCCAGTCCGCCGCTGACGTTCCTGACGGCCGCTCCGAGATCCTCTGCCCCTGCGGCAACGCCATCCCGGCCGAAAAGTGGGCGGCCGGCCGCGAACTGTGCAAGGAATGCTGGGAAAAGGAGCAAAGAGCCGCGCACGCGCTATGGAAGAAAAAGGAGGAAGAAAACCGGCGCAAACACGAAGAAGGGCACCGCGAGTTCTTCCGCGAAAAATGGGCGCACCTGGACAAAGCCCAGAGAGCTGACAAACTATGGACAGGAGCGAACTTCCCAGCGCGAGGCACGCCGGCTGCCCTCGCCGCGGCGGCCGACTAGGGCCCGTTGCACGGCTGCGCACGGAAAATCCCATACGCCCTTGCCGTTCTCCGCGCCCTTCCGCGGACTCCGCGGACAAAAAAGTGTTCCCAATGGGTGAGCCCGAATGTCTGGACCGCGAACTGCTCTTGGCCCGCCCGGCCTGTAGTACAATGCCCTCACCTCATCACCAACGGGGGAACTGCCATGGCATTCATAAAAGAGAAACTGCTGACCGCCGACGACCTTCTCCGCCTTGATAGCGAAGGAATACGTGGCGAACTGATACAGGGGACGCTTTGCGAGACGATGCCAGCAGCAGTAAGACACGGCCACATTGTGGTGAATCTGACGATTCTGCTGGGTGGATTCATCAAGCCCCGGCGCTTTGGGTGGATCCTGGCTTCCGAAGTCGGTTTCCTGCTCGAACGCGACCCTGATACCGTGAGGGCGCCTGACATTGCCTATATCTCCGCCAGTAGACTCCCTCTCGATGCTGATGTCCCTGGATATTACGAAGGCGCCCCGGACCTAGCAATCGAGATTATCTCTCCCAGCGACAGGCCCCGGGAGCTCTATCACAAAGCCCGCATGTGGATCAGCTTCGGCGCGCCGCTCGTATGGGTTGTGGACCTGGAGAACCGCGCCGTCGAAGTCCACCATCCCAATCAGCCTGTGCTGCATCTGGCCGAAGATGACACGCTCGACGGCAGCGAGACGCTGCCAGGCTTCAGTTGTCCCGTGCGCGACCTGTTTGACCTTTAGCCGTGAATCCTTCGAGGCGTGACTCAGGAATCCATTCTCCCATGGAGGTGGTTCAACATGCCGAACCGTGAACCTGAATTTATGACATGGAAACGCCGCGGCGCAGAACGCGTCCGGCGCCTCGTCGAGGGTATGTCACGCGAAGAACAACTCGAATTCTGGCACAGACGCACAGAAGACATGCGCGCCCGCCAAAAGGCGAAGCCGGCAGGGTTTCCGCAATCGGATACGCGCGGGGAGACCCCGATGTCCCCCCTTGTCACGAACAAAGGCCTCCGCCGCAACGATTCAGAAAACGTAATTCGCGAACCCGAATGTGTCACCATCAAACGTCGCGGCGCAGAACGCGTCCGGTGCCTCGTCGAGGGTATGTCAAGAGAAGAAGAACTCGAATTCTGGCACAAACGCACAGAAGACATGCGCGCCCGCCAAAAGGCGAGTCAGCCAGAATCCCCGCTAACAGCCGCCGCCAACCCATAACCTGAGCGGTCATCCCATCCGCGCCGCGCGAATCCACCACCCCCGCGCTGTTTATTCTCACGATAGCAAATCCGATAAGCCTTTGGTGTCCTCCGCGCCCCTCCGCGCCCCTCCGCGCCCTCCGCGGACAAAAAGCAGTTCTCTGTGCCCCTCCGTGCCCTCCGTGGACAAAAAAGTAGTTCTCCGCGCCCTTCCGCGGACAATAGGGTGTTCTTCGCGTCCCTTCGCGCCCCTTCGCGGATCGATCGGTCTTGTCCAGCACAGGAATCAAGCCGCAAATATCCCGAACAGACCGGCAGGTGTTCCCATCCTGTCCAACTCTGAACGACTTTGCTGTTGACCCCGACACGTTGGATAACACGCCGGTTGAACAACCCTGAGACAACTGCGACACCCCCGTCTCCACCCAATCCGCTAAAAACTGTTGCGACTGCTGTTGTCTGCGGTTTTACGTGTCGCAACGCCGTCCGAACGCCCGGACGCAGACCGACTGCTCCAATATTGGCATAAAACTGGCACAAATATAGAGCAAAATGACACACTGATGTCATGCAACGGCGGTATACTTAAAGATTGGCAAATCCTGGATTGGGGTCTCCATGTAGTCCGTACATGCCCGGGCATTGGAGGTGGCCGTCATGAAGCAGACAAAAGCCGGAATGACAGGCTTAGGGGTTGTTCTGGCCTGCATTGCGATTCTGGCCGCGCTTGGCACGACACGATCACTTCGCGCGCATGAGGTAGGGCCATGTTTTTCTCTCGGAGGGAAGTGGTATTATTCTCTTCAAAATCCATCTAGGGTGGTTGAGTTTAATACGCAGGCGGAATGTGAAGCAGCTCGCGCAGTGGAGGTGAACAATCACACACCGACGCCACTTCCGACCGCCACAGCTACGGATACGCCTACGGTCACTTCCACCGCCACTTCCACTGCAACCTCCACTGCAACCGCCACTTCCACTGCAACCTCCACTTCTACTGCAACCTCCACTGCAACCGCAACACATACGCCGACCGAAACGTCAACACCTACTGGAATACCGACGTCAACGCCGACGCCCACCGAGACACCCACGACTAGACCGGTTGCTAGACCCACCGCTAGACCCACGCCTGTACCCCCGGGTACAGGTTACGCTGTCGGGACATGCTGGCCGGGCACCAGCGCCTGGTTCTTCAGCGTTACAGACCCGGCAGGCCAAACGGAACATCACGGGCCATACGCCGATTATGGCAGTTGCAACAGTGCCCGTACCCGGTTCATAAACAACCTGTCGACGGCAACGCCGTCAACACCCACCGCTACACCCACTGCCACACCCACGGCAGCGCCGACACCGCCCGCGGCCAGACCGACACCGCCCGCGGCAACGCCGCCGCCACCCGCTGCCAGACCGACACAAGCGCCGGGTCAGGGGAATACGCCCAAGGCTACGCCGGGGCCGGCGCCGCCGGCCTCTTCAACCGGGAAACGGTATCAAGTCCTGGAGTGCTTGCCGAACCATGCCGGCCGGCCCCTGGCAATCTGTCCCAATGGCGATGTCTATCTGTTTGGCGCCCCATCATACAAGTTGACCATCTTCCCGCACGGGACCCTGGTGGAATCATCTTATGCGGATGGCAAGCCATACATCTTCTTTGTCAGAAATGGGCAGGCAGAACTGTTGGATGCGCCTGTCCCGCCTGCCCCCGAATGTTTGCCTGCCCACGCAGGTCGCCCCTTGGCAGTCTGTCCGGATGGTGCGGTGTATCTGTTCGGCGCGCCGTCCTATGAGATGATCCCGCTGGCGGACGGGGGGATTAAAGTTGTGTCATCCTATGCCGATGGCAAGCCGTATGTCTTCATCTTGCGCGGCAATGCAGTCGAAATCATTCACTGGTAAACACCGGGAAACGAGTCGCGTCGGTCCGGCGGCATGACCGGCCCCACCTTGCGCACAATATGAGGAACTAGAGGAAAGGAGGTGCTGGATGAGGCAGGCCGTATCCTTCATGGTGGTTGTCTGCGTCATAACTTTTTTGATTATTTTGACGAGCGGCGCGAAAGTCGCAATGGCTCATCATTCTAATGTAACCTCTTGTTACGCTGAGAACTCGCAGTGGTATTTTGATGTCGTGTTTGAGAATGGCAGTCGCGAAAAGGCTGGGCCTTATCTTAATAAATCAGTATGTGATCTTATCCGCGGAAACAGGATTCGTTCTCTAGAGCATACTCCGACGCCCCTGCCAACTCAGACGCCAACAGAAACATCAACGCCGACCGAGACGCCGACCGCAACGTCAACACGGACCGAAACGCCGACGTCAACACCGACGCCGACTGCTACATCCACCGCTACACCCACCGCTACACCTACCGCTGGACCTACGGCTACACCGACGTCAACGCCGACTGCTACACCCACCGAGACACCTACGACTAGACCGGTTGCTAGACCCACCGCTAGACCCACGCCTGTACCCACGGCTGCGCCTGTACCCCCGGGTACAGGTTACGCTGTCGGGACATGCTGGCCAGGCACCAGCGCCTGGTTCTTCAGCGTTACAGACCCGGTAGGCCAAACGGAACATCACGGGCCTTACGCCGATTATGGCAGTTGCAACAGTGCCCGTACCCGGTTCATAAACAACCTGTCGACGGCAACGCCGTCAACACCCACCGCTACACCCACTGCCACACCCACGGCAGCGCCGACACCGCCCGCGGCCAGACCGACACCGCCCGCGGCAACGCCGCCGCCACCCGCTGCCAGACCGACACAAGCGCCGGGTCAGGGGAATACGCCCAAGGCTACGCCGGGGCCGGCGCCGCCGGCCTCTTCAACCGGGAAACGGTATCAAGTCCTGGAGTGCTTGCCGAACCATGCCGGCCGGCCCCTGGCAATCTGTCCCAATGGCGATGTCTATCTGTTTGGCGCCCCATCATACAAGTTGACCATCTTCCCGCACGGGACCCTGGTGGAATCATCTTATGCGGATGGCAAGCCATACATCTTCTTTGTCAGAAATGGGCAGGCAGAACTGTTGGATGCGCCTGTCCCGCCTGCCCCCGAATGTTTGCCTGCCCACGCAGGTCGCCCCTTGGCAGTCTGTCCGGATGGTGCGGTGTATCTGTTCGGCGCGCCGTCCTATGAGATGATCCCGCTGGCGGACGGGGGGATTAAAGTCGTGTCATCCTATGCCGATGGCAAGCCGTATGTCTTCATTCTGCGGGGTGATGAAGTTGAAATCATACACTGGTAGATACCGGGAAGCGAGTCAGGTCAGTTTGCAGGTTAGACTGCAGCCCCCTGTGCCAACGTCAACACCCCCACCCGGCACGCCAAAAGACTCTGAGGGGAACGCTGGAATGAATGAGTCGGCTGCCGTCACGCCCCGCCCGCAAAGGCCGGCGTTGAGGATTTCAGGGAGTGCCGCCATGAAATTCAGCGCAAGGATGCCGGCAACGACGCGGCGTGCCGTTCTGCTTTGGGCCGCTATTCTGGCGGTCTTCTTCGCACCCTTCTTCCTGACGAACGGCAAAACCTACGCCCAGAGCGAAACCGGGGCAACGCAGACGCCGGCCGCAACCTCTCTCAGTGCGCCGAAACTGACCGCGACCGCGGCCGGCGACGCGATCGAGCTCACCTGGACCGCGGTACCCGGTGCGGCCAGGTATGTACTCTTCACGCAACTCGTTGACAACCCCGGCTGGCAGCAACTGGACGAAGGCAATCTCACCGCCACGTCGCACCGGCACCGCGGCCTTGTGCCCGGAACGACCTACCAGTACGCGGTGCGGGCAATCGACGCCCACGGGCAGCCGCTTGGCCCCTGGTCGAATTTTCCGACCGCAACCGCGCTTGCGGCGACAGGGGCCGCGACGTCAACGCCTACGGCAAACCCGACCGCGGCCGCGGCAACCCTCACCCCGACCGCAACTGCGTCTGCGCTGTCCGTGCCCTCTACGCCGGCATTGACCGCGCAGGCGACGGAACAGGGCGTAGAGCTGCGCTGGCAAGCCGTACAGCACGCAGTGCGCTACGAACTTTTTACCTGGTGGGACGGCGCGCCCGACTGGAAACGCATCGGCGGCGGCGAACTGACCGGCGCCTCCTACACGCACAGCGACGTCACCGCGGGGACCAGATATTTCTACACCATCCGCGCCGTGAACGCGGCGGGCGAGACGAGCGGCTGGCTGCAGGACTATCCGACTGCAACTGCGCTGGCAACGACGGGGGCCGCGACATCAACGCCTACGGCAAACCCGACCGCGGCCGCGGCAACCCTCACACCGACCGCAACTGCGTCTGCGCTGTCCGTGCCCTCTACGCCGGCATTGACCGCGCAGGCGACGGAACAGGGCGTAGAGCTGCGCTGGCAAGCCGTACAGCACGCAGTGCGCTACGAACTTTTTACCTGGTGGGACGGCGCGCCCGACTGGAAACGCATCGGCGGCGGCGAACTGACCGGCGCCTCCTACACGCACAGCGACGTCACCGCGGGGACCAGATATTTCTACACCATCCGCGCCGTGAACGCGGCGGGCGAGACGAGCGGCTGGCTGCAGGACTATCCGACTGCAACTGCGCTGGCAACGACGGGGGCCGCGACGTCAACGCCCGCGGCAAACCCGACCGCATCCACGCCGTCGGCGCCAGACCCGGCTGAGGAAAGGGCGGCGCTGGCAGCGCTCTACAGGGCAACGGACGGGACCAACTGGAAACACAACGACAACTGGCTGACCGGCGCGCCGCTTGGGACCTGGCACGGTGTCTTCACCGACGAAAGCGGAAACGTGACAGAGCTGCGCCTGGAACAGAACCGGCTGCGCGGGTCCCTCTCCGCTCTGAACGCGCTCACCCATCTGACAACGCTCTACCTCTATGAGAACGAGTTGACCGGGCCAATCCCGGACCTGAACGCACTCACCAACCTGAAATATGTGTGGCTGAGCGACAACCGGTTCAGCGGACCGATACCCGCTCTGAACAGCCTCACGAACCTGAGCTATCTGAACCTCTTGGACAACCGGTTGACCGGGCCGATACCCGACCTGAGCGCACTCACCAACTTGCGGCAGCTGATTCTCGGTTACAACCAGTTAACCGGCTCGCTCCCTGATCTGAGCGCCCATACCTACCTGTGGAATCTGAACCTCTCAGATAACCAGCTGACCGGTCCGATACCGGCTCGACGCCTTCCACCCGATTTGTGGAATTTGGTCCTCGATAGCAACCAGCTGACCGGTCCGATCCCCGATTTGAGCACACATACCAACCTGAACTATCTGCGCCTCAATGACAACCAGCTGACCGGGCCAATCCCCGACCTGCGCGCACTCACCAATCTTACGGGTCTTTACCTGGGCGGCAACCAGTTGACCGGGTCGATCCCTGACCTGAGCGCGCTCACCAAACTCAGGAATCTTTCCCTCTATTCCAATCAGTTGACCGGGTCAATCCCCAACCTGAGCACACTCACCGAACTGGACTATCTGCGCCTCAATGACAACCAGCTGACCGGGTCGATCCCCGACCTGAGCGCGCTCACCAAACTGACATATCTGGACCTCGAATTCAACCGGTTGACGGGGCCAATTCTCAATCTGAGCGACCTGACGAGACTGACATCTCTATCCCTCAGGTACAACCAGTTTACGGGGCCGGTGCCGGATCTGTCTGCCCTGACCAACCTGACGTGGCTGAGCCTCAGGGGCAATCAGCTGTGTCTTCCGCAAGGCTCCGGCTTGTCCGGCGCAAATCAGGTTGTGACCGAGCACCTGAACAGTCTCAATCTGCCGGCCTGCACAGCCGCCGAACTGGCTCTGATGCCGGGGGCGCCGCAAAACCTGACCGCGACCGTCGGCGACGGCCGCGTCACGCTCACGTGGAGCGCCGTGGCGAACGCAGCCGGTTACGAACTGCGGGTGTGGGACAGCATCAACCGCGACTGGGGCGGCATCGGCGGCGACCTGCGCGTCACTTCCCACACGCACACGGTCCTGAAGGACGGCAGAAACTACTACTACCAGGTCCGCGCCCGCGACGTCAACGGCGTACGCGGCCCATGGTCGGAGCAGGTGTACGCGGCCGTGGTTACGCCGCGGTATCCGCCTCCCCCCTCGTCGCTCGGCGTTGACATGCTTTATCAGAAGTACCTGGAAACGAACGGGGTGGCCGTGGTCGCCCCCAGTGAGGTGTCCGATGCGAAGATGGCGCGGGCGCGGGAGACCATTACCGGTATGCTCTCCAGGCGGGCAGACCTGCTCCGGACCATGGCCGCCAACAACCTGATCCTCTTTATGGAGATCGACGATATAAGAGGAATTGCCTTTAAGGTTCCCGGCGAGTGGGAGGCTTATGTACGGGCAAATGACCCGAACTGTGGAAATTTTATCCACGAGTTTGCTCACGTGATCCACTACGCGATCGAGGAGCAGGCCGGTGGCCCGGCGTTCAATACAAGACTCCTGAGCTTGTACCAGTCCGCCTTGAATGCCGGGCGGTGGGCGGGCAGGTACGCGTCAACAAACGCCGTCGAATACTGGGCTGAGACGGTCAAATACTGGCTCTGGGGTTATTCGCCGTACACAGGCTATGCGACGCTGGCGGATTACGATCCGGAGATTGCCAGGCTGATTGAGGAGGAGCTTGGCGGAGCCACGGTTCCCGCCGCCTGCAAGCCGTGAACTGTCGAACCTTCCTACTATGACCTGGCTCTTTCCGCATTCAATGAACGGCAGCGGGCCCAGATGCATCTGGGCGTGTGTTGAACCCGCGCGCCGCTACCGCTTTCCCACGTCTCTAGCCGCTCATCTCCCAACAACGAATCGAAGGAGGCGCTCACGACGCCATTTCCGCGCCAAAACGTCTCCACAAAACCGGTAGCCCCGACCCATCTACAGTGCCGGCGCCAAAGCTTCCACGCGCTCGGGGGTCTAGGGCCTGTGGTCGTCTGTCCCAACAACGACTTGCGGGGGCAAAGTGCGATCGGTCCGCGAACGGCTGTGCAGCTGCACACAGAAACCCCGCTACGCCCTTGGTGTTCTCCGCGCCCCTCCGCGTCCTCCGCGGACAAAAAGACGTTCTTCGCGACCCTCCGCGCCCTTTCGCGGATCAAAAGCAGTCAGATCTTCTCCGTGTCTCTCCGTGGACAAAAAGATGTTCTTCGCGACCCTCCGCGTGACTTCGCGGATCAATTGGTTTTGTCTATTCCAACATTCAAGCAAAAAACAGGGTCCAAACACCGGCCCCCTGCATTGCCGGCGCCGGCTGCGTTGACAGAGCCCCGCTGCAGGGCGTAGGAACGGCAGAAGACTCTCCCAGGCGCTGCCAAGGTCAAAATATACCTGAAAGCCCAAAAAGCCGCTCAGAACGGCTCTGCCAGGCATCCTTGACGTCAGCCGGACCCAAATTGACGCGATATTGGCACAAGAAAAGTCTGAAATAACACAAAAATGCCATACCAGGGATGTATACTGCAGAACTGTAGAGATCTTCCCTGGACGCATTGTCGCCGTCGCATGACTGTGCGTTTCAGCCAGTCACGGCGGATGGTTTGGCGTCTCGATGAATCCGGGCGGTCTGCACGGCGTGCAGATGCCGGAAATTCTTCCCCTTCCCCCATCGCTCGCGAGGACCGATCATGAAGCCGCTACACGCCATTAACCGCATAAAACCTCTCCTGCTCTTGGCGCTCTTCGCCGCCCTCATCGCACCGCTCCTGCCGGGCGGGCATGCCCGGGCACAGCAACCGCTGACAGCGACGCCTACGGCAACGCCGACGCCGCCGGCAACGCCTGCGGTAACACCGGCGCCGCTGGCAATCCCGGGTAATTTCTCCGGCAGGCTGACCGACAACGGCATCGTCCTGAGTTGGACTGTGCCCGCGGGCGGGGCGACTGCCTATACCATTTATCGCTCGCTGCCGCGCCACGCCAGGCTTGGCATCCATGTCTCTCGCGGCAGCATTACAAGTTATACTGATAACGTCCACGACCTTGGCACGTACCGATACCAGATACAGGCACTCCGCGGCGGGCTGACTAGCGACTGGTCGGGCTACGTGACTGTTGTCGTGAGCGCAATCCCCACCGCAACCGTTACACCGACGCCCTCGGCAACGCCGACGCCTACGGCAACGCCGGTGGCGCCGGCGATCCCCGGTAACTTCGCCGGCAAGCTGACGGGCAACGGTATCCTCCTGAGTTGGACTGCCCCCGAGGGCGGGGCGGACTACTATAGAATTGTACGCTTGGGGCCGCCCCGCGTCCCGTATGGCCCCCCCTCCTTCTATACCGTTCCCGGCAGCGCTACAAGCTATACCGATAGCCACGTCGCCCGCGCCGGCAACTACAGATACCAGATACAGGCATTCCGCGGCGGGCAGGATAGCGGCAGGCGGGGTAGCGGCTGGTCGGGCACCTTGACCGTCGTCGTGCCGGAGAGCGCTGTCCCCACCGCGACGCCCACGCGTACCCCGGACGGCCTTCCAACCGCGACACCTACCGCGACGCCTACCGCAACGCCGCAGCCGCCGGCGATCCCCGGTAACTTCGCTGGCAAGCTGACGGACAACGGCATCCTCCTGAGTTGGACTGCCCCCGCGGGCGGGGCGGACCACTATCAGATCTATCGCAGGTGGCCGCGCCACAGCGAGCGTGGCAGATCCATCATCTATACCGTTCTCGGCAGCGCTACAAATGAAACCGATTTCGACGTCGCCGTCCCTGGCAACTACACATACCAGATACAGGCATTCCGCGGTGGGCGGGGTAGCGGCTGGTCGGGCACCTTGACTGTCGTCGTGCCGGCGAGCGCAGTCCCCACCGCAACCGGCACGCCTGCTCCGTCGACGGCGACGCCGACAGCTACACCGGCACCCGCGCTGTCTGTTCCAACACTGACCGCGCAGGCGCGCGCGGGCGCGGTCGAGTTGCGTTGGACACCAGTGTCGGGCGCGGTGCGCTACGAACTGATGGCCTGGTGGGACGCAGAGACGGGCTGGCAGCCGATCGGGGGAGCCAACCTGACCGGAACCTCCTACACGCACACGACCGTTACGGCCGGGAGGAAATACTACTACACCATCCGCGCCGTCAACGCCGCCGGCGAGACAAGCGGCTGGCTGGGTGCGGAGACGAACGAATATCCGTCTGTGATCGCATCTCACTCTGTGACCGCATCGCAAGGGGTGCCGGCTGGCGGGACGTCAACGGCTACACCGACGCCGACCGCAACTGCAGCCGGGCTTTCGACACCGGCGCTGACCGCAGCGGCGACAGAGAGCGGCGTCGCGCTGCGTTGGGGCGCGGTGCAGGGCGCAGTGCGCTACGAACTGATGGCCTGGTGGGACGCCGGCACAGGCTGGCAGCCGCTCGGGGGCGCCAGCCTGACCGGCGCCTCCTACACGCACACGACCGTTACCGCCGGGACGACCTACTACTACACCATCCGCGCCGTCAACGCCGTCGGCGAGACAAGCGGCTGGCTGGGCGCGGAGACGCGAGAGTATCCGTCTGTGTCGGCGCGTTGACGCCTGCCACAGGCGGTTCCCCGACTCGATACCGCAGCATCGTAGCAGTAGGAGCACTCTTTGCGTCCGGCTTGCTCGCATGGCCGCCTGAAAGACCTCCCAAGAGTCCTGGACGGAGACGGACTGCTTCACTATTGATACAACATTGGCACAAAAAAAGACGGAATGACGCGACGATGATATACGAACGTAGTATACTCAAATTTTTGTGAGGATCTGACTTGGATCGGTGAGGGCAGTGCAGACTCTCGAACCTTTGTTCAGCACCAGAGCCCTCCAATCTCGCTGGGCGGCACTCTTTCACTTGGGCTGCCTTGCAGCAAGACTTCGTTTCCTGCAGAAAGAAGAAAACAGCTAAACGAATCGGGTTCTACTGCTTTACCTGTCGATTTCAGCCGTCATGGTTGTGTCAGTGGCGACCAGGGGAAGGAGCAGGCTCGCTGACATTTCGTTCGAGCCAGATCAGAGTGGCGGCAAAATGCAAGAAAGCCATGAAACGATGTGATAGTTTTTCAAAGCGATTGAAAATACGTCGATGAATCGATTGAAATATCTGCTGGCGCTGGCGCTGGCGTTGTTGACTCTTTTGGCCGGCAAGCCGCGTTCCTCTTCTCACTTTCTGAACGGCGTCGCATCTGCACACACAATCTCCAGCCCATTTCAGATAGCCTCCACAGACGCTGCGTTGGAATGGCTGGCTGTTGAGAATGCGCCTGTAACCTTTGATTCCGACACGCCCAGCTACTCAGTCAACGTCCCTCACACAGTTGATAAGACCATCGTGCGGGCGGGCGCCACCGACAGTGATGCCAGCTACATCGTCAGGCTTGGCAACAACGTCCAAGGCGTATCCTTGCTGCCCACGGCGACGCCGACCGACGACCCGCCGATGAACTTCAGGGTATCAGGCGTTGACGACGATAGTGTCTCCCTGCAATGGGCGAGGGCGCCCCGCAACCGCGGTATTGTTTCGGGTAAGATTAGAGTGTATGAGCACATGGGCAGTGCATATCAATATGTTGCTAGCTACGACGCGGGGATATTGGCTGGGGAGCTCCGCGCCTCTCATCTGAAGCCTGACACGCTATACAAATTCACCCTTATCTTCAGCAATTTTGCCGACGATGCCGTCAGGAGTCAGTCGGTCACCGCACGCACGCAGGCTTCGCAGACCACGGCCACTCCGACGCCTACGCCGCTGGCTACACAGACCACGACTACCCCGACGCCTACGCCGCTGGGTACGCCGGCCACGACTACCCCGACGCCTACGCCGACCGACGCGCCGGCGAACTTCAGC
Organism: Caldilineaceae bacterium; assembly: GCA_026914085.1. Taxonomy (GTDB): domain Bacteria; phylum Chloroflexota; class Anaerolineae; order Caldilineales; family Caldilineaceae; genus Bin5. The sequence continues at coordinate 19,985 of JAPPKG010000176.1, forward strand.
GTATCAGACGTTGGCCTCGATTGGGTCTCCCTCCAATGGGGAGCGGCTCCCGGTAACCTCGGCATTACCTCGGCTGAGATTGCCATATATGAGCATAATGGCAGCGGATATCATTATGTTGATCGCCGCAGCGTGGGTATATCTGGTCGGAGCATCGTCCTCTATTATCTGAAGTCTGACACGCTATACAAATTCTCCCTCCGCTTCCTCGACGTGGACAACGATGTCGTCAGAAGTCAGACGGTCACCGCACGCACGCAGGCCACGCAGACCACGGCCACTCCGACGCCTACGCCGCTGGCTACACAGCCCACGGCGACGCCGACCGACGACCCGCCGATGAACTTCAGAGTATCAGGCGTTGGCCGCGATAGTATCTCCCTGCAGTGGGAGAGGGCGCCCCGCAACCGCGGCATTGTTTCGGGTAAGATTGAAGCGCATGAGCACATGGGCAGCGCATATCAATTTGTTGCTAGCTACGACGCGGGCCTATTGGCCGGGAACCTCCGCGCCTCCCATCTGAAGCCTGACACGCTATACAAGTTCATCCTTATCTTCAGCAATCAGGCCGGCGATGTCGTCAGGAGACAGACGGTCACCGAGCGAACACAGACCACGCAGACCACGGCCACCCCGACGCCGACACCAACAGCGGCATCCGCGCTGCCGGTTCCACGGCTGACTGCGCAGGCGGGCGCGGACGCGATCGATTTGCGTTGGACGGAGGTATCGGGCGCGGTGCGCTACGAACTGATGGTGTGGTGGGACGCCGGCACAGGCTGGCAGCCGATCGGGGGCGCCAATCTGACCGGCACCTCCTACACGCACACCGGCGTTACGGCCGGGACGACCTACTACTACACCATCCGTGCGGTGAACGCGGCCGGCCGAGAGGGTAACTGGCTGCAAGAGTATGCGTCGGCGACCGTATCCGCGCTGACGCTGACGCCGACACCGCTGAGTACACAGACCACGGCCACCCCGACGCCTACGCCGCTGGCTGCGCCGACCGACGCGCCGGTGAACTTCAGGGTGTCAGACGTTGGCCGCGATTGGGTCTCCCTCCAATGGGAGGCGGCTCCCGGTAACCTCGGCATTACCTCGGCTGAGATTGCCATATATGAGCATAATGGCAGCGGATATCATTATGTTGATCGCCGCAGCGTGGGTATATCTGGTCGGAGCATCGTCCTCTATTATCTGAAGTCTGACACGCTATACAAATTCTCCCTCCGCTTCCTCGACGTGGACAACGATGTCGTCAGAAGTCAGACGGTCACCGCACGCACGCAGGCCACGCAGACCACGGCCACTCCGACGCCTACGCCGCTGGCTACACAGCCCACGGCGACGCCGACCGACGACCCGCCGATGAACTTCAGAGTATCAGGCGTTGGCCGCGATAGTATCTCCCTGCAGTGGGAGAGGGCGCCCCGCAACCGCGGCATTGTCTCGGGTAAGATTGAAGCGCATGAGCACATGGGCAGTGCATATCAATTTGTTGTTAATGTAAGTTCAATTTGATACCAAGAGTTTTTCGTACTCTGGGTCGAGTTCA
>JAPPKG010000193.1:0-2299 GCA_026914085.1 Caldilineaceae bacterium
TGGAAGTCAAAGTGGCGGGGGCCGGCTCCACCTTGTACGGAAATGTGGTCGGGATCGTTGGCCACCAGTCGTCCTTCGACGAGACGATAGATCATCACCTTGTCCATACCCAAGTCGGCCACGTATACGCGCGATCCGTCGGGGCTCATGGTGGTGGAGTGGGCGTGTGCCGCTTCCTGACGTTCCTGATTGGGGCCGCTGCCGTGGTGCTGGATATTCTGCACGGGATCGCCGATGCTGCCGTCGGCTTTCAGGGGGTAGACGGCGACATTACCGCTGTAGTAGTTGGCCACAACGAGCGTGCGGCCGCCGGGCTCGACGACCAGGTGGCAGGGCGCGGTGCCGTGGGTCGGCTGCCGATTGAGGCGGGTCAGACCACCGGTTTCAGGGTCAATGGCATAGCTGTTAACGTGCCCCGCCTCATTGTCTTCGCCCACGGCGTAGAGAATGTGGCCCTGGGGATGTAAAGTCATAAAGGACGGATGCTCTTGTTCAGCAGCGAGAGCTTCATGCCGAAGAGCGCCGGTCTGTGTATCGAAGCGATAGATGTAGATGCCTTCACTGTCTCTGTGCGTGTAGGAACCTACATAGAGGATACGTTCCGTCATTGTGTGTCTCCTGGTGGGTTTGAGTCCATATCGTAGAGGGTAAGGCTGCCCTGCAGCCCGTCCTTGCCCAGGGAGCATTGACCGCAGGCAATTCGAGGCGGATGGCCTGGGCTGGCTTGACAGCCGCAATCAGACGGGTGCGGGGGTAGGCGCGGGTAGTTCGGGTACGTGCTGGTAGGCCGGGTCGGCTTTCTGCTTGCGCATGATGGCGATGATCTCTATCCAGGCCGGCAGCAGGCCGCGTTTGCATTCGGGCATTTCCGACTTAATGGCCTGGTGGAGTTTGGGCAGATTGTAACAGGGCACACCTGCGTACATGTGGTGTTCGGTGTGATAGTTCATGTTCCAGTAGAGAAAGCTGGTGAAGGGATTGAGGTAGACGGTGCGGCAGCAGAGGCGGAAGTCGGGCACATTATCCTGGAGCCCGGCGTGCTGCAAATTGTTGCAGAGATAGCGCAGCCAGCCGCCGTAGAAGGGAGCGAAAGTGGTCAGTACGGGCAGTAGCCACCAGCCGGTTGCGATGGACACGGCGACTATGAGGCCGTGGCCCACCAAGAGCACGCGGGCCCAGGCAAAGAGCCGCCGCCGCTCCTGGACGGCTTCCGGCGGGAAAATGGAATGCTCCCATTCTCCATCCAGGCGGCCGAGGCTAAGGCGAACGGTCGCCTTGATGGTGTCATATAGATTCCAAGGACTGACAACCGCGTTTTTGAGGAAGCCGGCCAGAGTCAGTTCCATGGGCAGCTCCACTTCAAGATCGTCGGGCGGATGCAGCGTGTATTTGTGGTGTTCGACGTGGCTGGTGGAAAACATCAAGTGGTTGCGCCAGACGAGGAAGCTCAATGCGTACAGACACACGATATTCAGCGCTTTTGTCTTAAAAACCGTATAGTGACAGAGTTCGTGTGTGCCATTGTAGAGAAAGACGTAGAAGGTTCCATGTAGAAGGAGAATGAGAAGGAGCAGAGGCAGAGGCAGGTTTCCGGCTGCATACCAGGCGGCGAGGCCGGTAACTGCTATCAGGCCCAGATGCCCGGCGACCTGAAGCGCTCCTTGCCAGTCGTCGCGCTGGTTGAGCGCGTTGAGTTCTGCGCGGGCAACGGGAACTCGATACCAGTTTATTTTGACAGGTTTACGATCCTTCTGTTGCGTCTTGGCGGCAGGCATTTTGTACCTCCTTCAACGGCAAGGGCGGGGATCATTCGTCGGCGACAACTGTTTGGCGGTCGGGTGTGGAAAACATGATTGTCATGATGGCAACTTCGTCGCCGTCGTTGCTGGCGTTGTGCACGATGTTGGCAGGGATGACGATCGTGTCTCCGGGCCCCATGGGGAAGAGTTCGTCTCCAAGTGAGTGGACGATGCGGCCGCTGAGGACGTGCAGGATTTCTTCACAGTTGGGATGTGAATGGCGGAAGTTTTCGTGCCCGGCTTTGAGGACGGCGCGACCGAAGGTCATGGTGGCGCTGTTGCCCATTTTGCCATTGGCATACCATACCAACTCGCCCCAGTCGAACTCCTGGACGGTGGCGTCAGCGGCGTGAAGGACAGTTTCCTGGGTCATTGTCTTGTCTCGCTTTGCTAAATGTCGAATCGGCCAGGTGGCGGCTATGGACGGGAGCAGAGTCAGGCTATTCCCGGTGCTTTGCGCCATCTTACCATAGACGGAGTCAGGTGTCATGGCTACGGCT
>JAPPKG010000473.1:0-2298 GCA_026914085.1 Caldilineaceae bacterium
TGAGGGTGGATTTGCCGCTGCCGCTGGGTCCCATGATGGCGACCATTTCGCCGAGATTGATGTTGAGGTCTACGCCGCGGAGGGCGCGGACTTCCATGTCGCCCATTGTGTAGGTTTTTGTGAGGTTGACGGCTTCGATGACGGGTTGGGGGTTGGAGGGGGGGTCGGAGCCGTTGGGGTTTGTTTTAGTGTTAGAGAATTGTTTGAACATTTGGTTAGTTTTTAGTTTCTGGTTTTTAGTTTTTAGTGACGGCGGGATTTATCCGCGAAGGGGCGCGAAGGGGCGCGAAGAACATCATTTTAGTTGCCGCCGAAGATGGCGCTGCGCAGCTGGTCTTCGCTGCTGGCGCGGATGAGGGCGATTTGGTCGGCGTCGGCGAGGCCGGCGAGGACCTGTGTGAAGCGGTCGTTGCGGAGGCCCATTTCGATTTCCTGGAGTGTGGGGACGCCGGCGATGATTTTCTGGACGAAGGCGCGGCCGGATTCGCGGTCGAGCTGGATGTAGCGGTTGGGGACGCGCAGGATGTTGTCGACTTGTGCGGTGGTGATGATGGCGGTGGCGCTCATGCCGGCGCGGAGCTGGGCGTCGGTGGAGTCGGGTACGATTTCGACTTCGTAGGCGACGACGCCGCCGACGTCGCGTGCGGTGGGCGAGACTTTGGTGACCTGGCCGTTGATGTCGGCGTCTGGGAGGGCGTCGAGGCTGAGGCGGACGGTCTGTCCGAGCTGGACCTGGCGGACGTCGAGCTCGTCGACGAGGACGGTCATGTGGTAGCTGTCGAGGTCGGTGAGGACGACGGCGGGGAGTGCGCCGCCGCCGTAGAGCTCGCCCTGGCGCAGGTTGACCTGGCTGACGACGCTGTTGATGGGGGCGTAGAGCATGGCGTTGTTGAGGGTGATCTCGGCCTGCTGTTTGCTGAGCTCGGCCTGGCGGACCTGGGCGCGAGAGATGTCGAGGTCTTCTCGGGAGGGGCCTGCGATGAGTGAGTCGACGGCGTCCTGGGCGACGAGGAGGTTGCTGCGGGCCTGGCGGACGCCGAGCTCGGCCTGTGCAATCTGGGCGAGTGCGGCGGCGATCTGGGCTTCGTCGGCGCCGCGCTGGGTGAGTGCGAGCTGGGCCTGTGCGACTTCGAAGGCGATGGTGTTTTGTTCGAGCTGGACGGCCTGTGGCGAGGCGCCGGCGTCGGGGAAGTTTTTGACTTCGTCGTAGGCGCTCTGGGCCTGGCGGACGTTGACGGCGGCCTGGCGGACCTGTGATTCCTGGACGGCGAGCTCTTCGGCGGAGGCGCCGGCGATGAGCTGGCGGTAGCTGGCCTGTGCGCTGGCGAGAGCGGCTTCGGCGCTGGCGACGCTGGCCTGGGCGACGGTTACGTTGGCCTGGGCGGCGATGATGTCGGATTCGGAGGGGGGTTTTTCGAGTTTATCGAGCTGGGCGCGGCTGATGAGGAGAGAGACTTCGGCCTGTTCGAGGGCGAGGGAGGCGTCGGTGACGTCGAGCTGGGCGAGGAGCTGGCCGGCTTCGACGGGCTGGCCGACGGAGACGAGGACCTGCTCGACGCGGCCGCTGGCACGGAATGAGAGGGCGACTTCGGCCTCGGGTTCGATGCTGCCGGTGGCGCTGACGGTGCTGCTGATGGAGCCGCGTTCTACGGTAACGGTCTCGTAGCTGGGTTCTTCTTCGAGGGCGGCGCGGCGTTCCTGGAACTGTTGGAAGCCGAACCAGCCGGCGGCGCCGACGACGGCGAGCAGGACGAGGGTGATCAGGAGTCTCTTCATGTGTTTTCATCCCCGGCGTACCGGCGGCAGTGGCTTGCGGGCAAGGAAAGGGCCGGCAGGGCAATTATAGTGCTATTTGGCTATGGACGCGAATAGGTTTGTTGTCAGGCGGGACAACGATGTGTTTGCCGGTCCTATATATATAGTACGGCCTTGGGGGACGGTTGTTGCATGTCCGCGGGGGCCGACGTGTGTCAGTTTACGGCGGGTGGGGGGGAGGGTCTGTAAGGCAATGCCCATTTGGAGTGGATAGTGGATAGTGGATAGTGGATAGTGGATAGTGGATTGTCTGAACCGCAGTTTGGGGGGATTCAGGAGATTAAGGGGGATGGGCGAGGCATTGGGGAGGAGCGAGGGTTGGTGCAGCGGGAGCGGGTTGGGGGGTGGGGTGGAACATGGTTGCAGCGGGTGGACATGGTCATAATGCGCTCACACTCGGTGCGGCGGGTATTTCAGGGGGGGGCGTTGGGGGGGGGGGGCCCCCCCCCAAGGGGGGGCCCCAAAAGCCCCCCCCCCCAAAAA
>JAPPKG010000144.1:0-2298 GCA_026914085.1 Caldilineaceae bacterium
GCCTCCCAGTCCACAGCATGACAACGCAAGAACGACCACTGTGACCCGCTCGATATCATCCCCCAAGGGCCGCACTGCCTTGGCGGCCGCGCGCTTGGCAGCGATCCGTCAGCGCATCTGGGCCACCTCCCTGCCCGAACTGTCCGTCCTCCTCCTCGCCGCCCTGCCCCGCCTCTGGCGCCTGGAATACCACAGCATCTGGTTCGACGAAGCCATCTCGCTCGACTGGGCAAGGCTCGGACCCGCCCACGTCTGGCCCGGCACCCTCCAGCTCGTCAGAGACAAACATCCCCCCGCCTACTATCTCGCCCTCCACTACTGGCAGATCCTCCTCGGCTGGTTCGGCGCCGAACAAAGCGACGCCGCCCTGCGCATCTTTGGCGTCCTCATCGGTATTCTCATGGTCTGGGGAATCCTGCGTCTTGTAACCCAGCTCAGCGGTCGCGCCAGCGGCCTGCTCGCCGCCGCCTTCGCCGCGCTCGCCCCCGTGCTCGTCTGGTACAGCCAGGAGCTGCGCATGTTCCAGCCCGCCGCCACCGCCATCGTCTGGGCCGCCCTCTTCCTCGTCGCCGCCCGCGAGCAACTTCCCCGGCACGGTGCCTCAACCGCCCGCCGCGCCTACCCGGCCCGCCTTCTCTGCTGGCTTGGCCTCGTAGCCGCGCTCACTTTCGCCCTCTACAGCTATCTCTACGCCGCCTTCTTCCTGCCCGGCCTCGGTCTCAGCGTCTTCCTCCTCGCCCGCCGCAGCGGGTCCTTTGACAGACGTTACATACTCGAGGCCATCGCCGCCTTCGCGCTCGTCGCCCTCATCTTCCTCCCCTTGGCCCGCAGCGCCTGGGTCGTCAACAGCGCATCCGGCACAACCGGCGCCCCCTTCGCCGGCTTCCTGCCCAACCTCTGGCGCCAGCTGCGCATCTTCACCGTATGGCATACCGGCTGGCCCGACGCCGCCCGCACCGCAGCCGTCCTCTTCTTCGCCCTCCTCGCCCTTGCCGGTCTCCTCCTCCCCGCCGGCAACCGTCGCGACACACGTCCAATCCTCTGGCTCTGGATCGGCGCCCCGCTCCTGATCGGCAGCGCCCTGCTCGCCACCAACGCCGCCATCTTCCGCGAGGACCGATACTTTATCTTCCTCGCCCCCTTCGTCCTCTGGGCCGCCGCCCGCGGCGTGAGCGCGCTTGGACGCTGGCAGTCTTCCGCCGGAGCCCTCAGCGGCCTTGCCGCCCTCGCCCTCCTCGCCGCATCGCTGCCCGTCCTCTGGACGCCCCCGCTCTTCCGCGAAAACTGGCGCGCCGCCGCCGACTATATCAGTGCCTATCAGGAGCACAGCCCCCACACCGCTTCCGCCGCTCTCGTCAACCCCTACTTCCTCCTCCCCGCCCTCGACTGGTACCTGCGCCAGCAGCCCGCCTCAACAGAAATGCCCGTCTACGGCAACTTCAACGCCCCGCTGACCCCCGAACAGGCCGATACCCTCATCGCCGCCCATCTCCAGGACCTGGCCGCGCCCAACGGCGCCGACACACTCTGGCTGGTCCAAAGCCACCTCGCCGGTGTCGACGATCACCGGCTGGTCCAATCTTGGCTGGATGGGAAATTCCCTCTCGTCACCGAGCAGTACCCGGCAGGCGTGGAGATGCGAGGCTATGCCGTCCGTTACAGATACCAGGCCCTGCCCGCGCTGTCCGAGGCCGCCGGCCATCCGCAGGCTCAGCTATTCCCCGGCCTCGAACTCACCGCCTGCGAAGTCACCACGCCTGTCGTCGCAGCGCGCGACATTATCTACCACCCGCCCAGTGGCTGGGTCCATCTGCGGCTGTGGATGAGGAAATCTGAGGAAGTAAGCGAAGTGCCCCCGCTCTTCGCCCTGGTCCAGGCCGGCGATGGGCAAATCTGGGGTCGTTCCCTGGATCGCGCCGGCGACGTGCTCTCCGTCTACCCGCCCACAATGTGGCAGCCAGACGAATTCGTCCGCGTCGAACTCGACGTAAACCTCAACCCCCTGGCCCAACCCGGCGCCTACAATGTCAAAATCGAAGCCGGAGGCCAACCCGGTGTCCTCTGCGGCAGCGTCCAACTCGAATGAAACGCACAAACTGGCGCCTCATCTGAGTCGAGATATCTTGTCGTTCCCGCTAACAGGAGACTGGCGTTCCCTCTGTTGCAGCCACTAACCGACCTGGAGCAAAGCGAGCCAAGATGTTCCTCTCTCCTCACTCCTCTTCACTCTCTCCTCGCCTTTTTGGGCGGTCGGGCCTATTCGGCCCTCCCTTGTGGGGGGGGGGGGGCCCCCCCCCC
>JAPPKG010000505.1:0-2296 GCA_026914085.1 Caldilineaceae bacterium
GGCCGATATCCGCGGCGATGCCGCCAGCGACGTGGCCACCAGCCTGCCCGGCGATACCCTGGCCGTGCACTGCGATGTCGGCGACGACGAGGCCCAGGCCGAACTGGTGCAGAAAGCAATCGACGCCTTCGGCCGCGTCGACGGCCTCGTGAACAACGCCGGCATCAACTTCGCCAAACCATTCCTGGAGACGACCGCCGACGACTGGGAGCACATCATCCGTGTCGACCTGCGCGCCGTCTTCTTCCTGACCCAGAAGGCCTGCCGGCAGATGCTCACACAGTCCCCCGGCGGCGGCAGCGTCGTCAACATTGCCAGCGTCCACGCCCACGCCGCCCTGCCCGGCGCCGGGCCCTACGACGCAGCCAAAGCCGGCGTCGTCATGATGGGCAAAAGCTTCGCCCTCGAAATGGCTGAGCACAACATCCGCGTCAACGCCATCTCCCCCGGCCTGCTCGATACCCAGATCTGGCAGGACCTGCAGGACGCCGCGCCCAGCCCGGAAGAGTGCCTGGACTTCTGGCGCACCAACATTCCCATCGGCCGCGTGATCGCCCCGGAGGAGATCGGCGAGCTCGCCGCCTTCCTCCTCAGCGACCGCAGCGCCTCCATCACCGGCGCCAATATCTACGCCGACGGCGGCATGACCGCCCAGCTCATCAGCCAGGAGCCCTACACCTCCAAGCCGATCGAAGCCTGAGCACAGCCCGGACCGTCTCCTCTGCGCCCCACAATGCGCAATTTCGTAGACGGTTCGTACCCATATTGCCCAGGACACTACGCAAAGCAGACGCACGCGCGTCCGCCGGATAATACTGCACCGGTTACCAGTGTATCAGCCCCCAGATCGACCCGCAGGGCGCTCCATTCCAACACACAGTCCGCACCCATTTCGGGTTTTCCTTCAACCCGTTCCTGGTGTAAGATAACCGTCTGATCTAAACGCCTAAACCGATTCAGTTTTTCAGCCGAAACAGTGCTTCCATGACCAAACTCCTGTCTCTGTGGACAGATCGCCCCCGCTTCCATCATGATGTCAATATGCTCCTGATTGTCGTCGGGCTCGTGGCGATCAGCTTTTTCGGCATCCAGACCTTCCTCAAGACCTTCTACATTCTGCGCCTGGGTTACAGTATGGTCTTTTTTGGCGTGTTTAACTCAGCCAGCGCATTGAGCTACATGGTGATGAGCCTGCCCGCCGGCGCTCTGGGAAGCCGGCTCGGTTTGAATTTCACCATGCGCCTCGGCATCATCGTGACCGTTCTGGGCATGGCGATGCTGCCGCTGACCGAATCGGTGCCGGCGCTCTTCCGCTACTACTGGCCCGTCTTCTCGATGATGGTTGTCTCCGGCGGCTACGCCCTCTTCAGCATCAACATGGTGCCTGCCCTCATGGGGCTGACCTCTGACGAAAACCGCAACAGCGCCTACGCCATGACCGGCGTCCTGCGCGGCCTTGGCGCCTTCGTTGGCACACCCTTTGCCGGCCTGCTGCCCGGTCTGATCGCCGCCGTGATCGGCGTCGGACTCGATAACCCCGCCCCGTACCGTCTGGCACTTTGGCTGAGTCCTGCTGTTCTGCTGCTGGCCATTATCCCCTTATTGCGCATCGGCGACGCAGAGCGCAGCGGCAAACACGAAGAGAAACCAACTCTGGCTGGTTCCTTTCCTGTCGTTCCCGTCAGCCTGTTGATCCTGTTCGTCTGGTTCAGCCAAGCCGCCGGCGCTACCTGTTACTCCTTCTGCAACGCTTTTATGGACACGGAGTTGCAACTGTCCACCTTTACGATCGGGATCATATCCAGCGCGGGACAGTTTGCCTCCATTTTCGCTCCCATGCTGCTGCCGATGCTCGCCCGCCGCCGCGGCAACGGCTGGACGCTCTTGGCCACTACAGTCGGCGGCGTCATCAGCATGGTCCCGCTCATCCTCATCCCCCAGTGGTTTGCCGCCGCTCTCGGCCAATTCGCCTCCATGGTCCTTTCGGCCGTGCGCATGCCCGCTCTTCAGGTCTATCAGATGGAGATGATCGAGAAGCACTGGCGTACGGTGGCCTACGGAGCGGTAAACGCGGCGATGGGCCTCAGCTTTACGCTGATGAGCTTCGGCGGCGGCCAGATCATTGAGAAATGGGGTTACACCAGCCTCTTCACGTTGGGCGTGTCCCTTTCCATTGTCGGCGTCTTCATCATGTGGGGGACGTTGAAGAGGCCCACACCGATGGTTGCAGCCCGCGGCGCCGTGCAGTAACAAATAGTGATGAGAAGCAACTACTAAGCCTCATTCAGTGCTCGAC
>JAPPKG010000023.1:0-2296 GCA_026914085.1 Caldilineaceae bacterium
CGTCGGCGAGGGTGACGAAACCGAATTCGCGGCTGGAGTAGATGATGAGGTCCTCGGCCCAGCGGCTAACGTGCATCATGGTCATTGTGGCCCAGAACAGCGCCTCGGCGACGAAGTCGCGATCGCTGACGCCGTCGAGGCTATTGGGGGTAGGCGCGTCGAATCCGAGGTCGTGCGCGAGCCGGTGGCGGTCGACGGTGAAGGGGTTGCCAGCGAGGGCGCCGTTGCCGAGCGGCATGAGGTTGACTCGCTTGTAGAGATCCTGGAGGCGTTGGGTGTCGCGCTGCCATGCCGAGGCGTGGCTGAGGAGCCAGTGGCTCCAGCGGGTGGGCTGGGCGGGCTGGAGGTGTGTGTAGCCCGGCATGAGGAGATCGATTTCGGCTGCGGCGCGCTCGACGGTGACGCCGATCAGGGTGCGCAGTTGCTGTTCTGAGGTATTGAGCTCTTCCCGCAGCCAGAGGCGCAGGTCGGTCGCGACCTGGTCGTTGCGGCTGCGGCCGGTGTGGAGTTTGCCGGCTACGGGTCCGATCAGTTCGGTGAGGCGGCGTTCGTTGGCGGTGTGGATGTCCTCGTCGCCGGCCTGGATTTCGAACTGTCCGGCGCGCCATTCGGCGGCAATGCGTTCGAGGCCGGCGACGATCTGTTCGGCTTCCTGTTCGGTCAGGAGCCCGGCCCTGGCGAGGGCGCGCGCGTAGGCCTGGCTGCCGTGGATGTCGGCCTGCCAGAGGCGCCGGTCGAAGTCGATCGACGCGTTGAACTCTTCCATCAGCGGGTCGAGTGCGCCGCTGAAGCGTCCTCCCCATAGCTTCGTGCTCACTGTGTGTTTCTCCGAACGGCAGTGACCGGTTCCAGTTGGACTTAACTGAAATTCATTATTCCACAGGAGGCTGTTCGGCGACACTTTCGCTAGTTGCAGGCGATTGATATTCGGCCACGGCCAGCGCGAAGCCGACCGTTCCGCGCGTGTGTTTCACCCACCAAACGATCAGGAGAGAACCGACTACTATCGCGGCGATGCCAAGCAGGCCGGCCTCGGGACCGAAAGCGCCGCCTGTCCAAAGGTTGGGACCGCCCTGTTGCACGGCGATGAAGGTTGTTTCGTTGGCGGATGTTCCACTAACGGGAAAGCCGAAGACGTTGCCCTGGAAAAAGTTCCAGGTTATGTGAATGCCGATCGGCATGGCCAGCTGGTCGGTGAGGAGGAAGGGCAGCCCAAGGAAGAGGCCGGCGAGGAAGAGGTTCAGGGTGCTGACAACAGTTGCATTGGGGTTGCCGGCATGGAGGAGCCCAAAGACTGCTGAAGAGATGAGCCAGGCAAGCAATATGGCCCTTCTCCGGCCCAAGGGACTGAAGCTGAGGCCCTCGGCCAGGTTTTTGAAGTGATACCCGCGCGACAAAAGTTCTTCGTATATGCCCACGGTAAGGAACAGGATCAGAGGCCAGAAAATGGCCAGGCCGAAAGGAACAGACCTGTTCGTGAGGAAGATTTCTTCGACTGTGACCCACCCCAGGGCCAGTTCGACAAGGAAGATAAGCAGCATGAGAAATGCGCCCAGGAACAGCCCGTAGCCGAGATCACGCCACCAGTGGGATGAGAATTGCAGGCCGAGATCGGAGATGGGCCTGCGGTCCAGAAAGCGGGCTGCGAGTAACGTGCCAGCGACGATCGCCAGTCCGGACAGGGCCATTTCAACGAGGCCAATGGCAAAGCCGTCCTCCAGATCCTCCGATGCAAGTGAAAGGAGTATGTCGAGCGCGACAAATAGGACGGCGACCAGGACAACATGGAGGGTTAGCCGCCACAGGGCTCGCAGGCGCCTGTCATCGGAATTCCAGAACGGGAGCAAAATACGTTTCACATTTGAGCGTCCTTCTTTTGGGGTCTAAGAACAGCGGCAGCAAACGATTGCGTCTGGGTTCGAACTTTGGACGCCTGCGGGCACTTTCTGAAGATCGTACTCAGACCCTGCGAAGTGTGCAAGAGCAGAGTCAGAACAGTTCGCTCGGGACTTTAGTTTGCGGGAGGCCGCCGGTATTCGGCGAGAGAAAGTGATAGGTCAAGCGTGCCGCGAGTGCATTTTACCCACCAGATCATGGCCAGGGAGCCGACAATTATGCCTATGAAGCCAAGCAGCCCTGCCTCCGGGCCAAAGCCACCGCCAGTCCAAAGATCGGGGCCGCCCTGTACGGTATTGAAGATAGTGGTCCGGAAAAAGGTCAAGCCGCTAACCGGAAAGCCGAAGACGTTGCCCTGGAAAAAGTTCCAGGCGATATGGACGCCGATGGAAAGGGCGAG
>JAPPKG010000216.1:0-2294 GCA_026914085.1 Caldilineaceae bacterium
TGGAGGTCAAGAGCCGGGCGAGGCCGGCCCGGCCTTACGACAGTCATGTTCTGCAACTGGGGGCGTACTGTCTGCTGGTTGAGGATAATTTCGGGGCTGCGCCCCCGTACGGTTTGCTGCGCTACGCAGACGCCACGTTGGAAATTCCCTTTACAGATGAATTGCGGCGCCGGGTGCTTGAGGCGGCTGACGAGATCCGGCGGGCGCGCCGTGCGCCGGAGGTGCGGCGCAGCCATGGTGAGCCGCGGCGGTGTGCGGCCTGCGGTTATCGGTTGGCTTGTGGGTCGGAGGGGCTTTTGTGGTAGTTTTTTGATCCGCGAAGTCACGCGAAGGGGCGCGAAGAACACCTTTTTGATCCACGAAGGGCCACGAAGAACACCTCTCTTTTTTCCGCGAAGTTACGCGAAGGGGCGCGAAGGGGCGCGAAGAACACCTTTTTGATCCACGAAGGGCCGCTAAGAACCACGAAGAACACCTCTCTTTTTTCCGCGAAGTTACGCGAAGGGGCGCGAAGAACACCCTTTCTTGATCCGCGAAGGGCCTGCGCGGGCGTGGGAGGACGTGCCGGGCTGTGGTTATTTCTGATGTGCGGGTGGGGTGGGTTGCGAGGTATGGCCTTGTATGGCTGCCAGTAGGAATCTGATCTCGTGGGAGAGTTGGGCGATTTCCTTGTCGGTGCGGTCCATGCGTTCGTTGGCCCGTTTGGCGGTGCGTTCGATTAACTGGGCGTTGCGCTCGATTAGTTGGACGTTGTTCTGGATTAGTTGGGCGTTGCGGGCGGTCTGCTCCTCAATTCGGTCCAGCCGCTCACTGGATTGGTGGTAGGAGCGGTCGAGCAGTTCGGCGAAGCGGTCGAGTTTGCGCTCGGTGTTGGCGAGGTTGCGTTCGATGCGGTCGAGGCGGTCTTCGGCCATGATGTTTGTGTTCCTTCGGGGGTAGGGGCTGCTGGTTGCAGCGCTGGGCGCGATTGTGCAATCTGGCTACAGTTTCAGGATATACCAGTGCGGTTGAAGAGTCCAGGTCTGGCGGAACTGCAGTAGTTAGTGATCAGTCTGCGTGTGCGGGCGGCGTGGACTGTGAGATATGGCCTTGTACCAATTCCCGCAGGAATTGGATTTGCTGGCCGTTGCGCTCGATTAGTTGGGCGTTGCGGGCGGTCTGCTCCTCTATTCGGTCCAGCCGCTCACTGGACTGGTGGTAGGAGCGGTTGAGCAGTTCGGCGAGGCGGTCCAATGTGCGCTCGGTTTTGGCGAGGCGGTCTTCGGCCATGATGTACATGCTCCTTCGGGGGTAGGGGCTGCTGGTTGCAGCGCTGGGCGCGATTGTGCAATCTGGCTACAGTTTCAGGATATACCAGTGCGGTTGAAGAATCCAGGCCTGGCGGCACCTCTTTTGGTCCAGATCGGCGAAATGGGGAACGGCAGTGGTTAGTGGTCAGTAAACTGCAGCTGGCTAGCTTGCAAGCTAGCGACCATAACTGACCACTGGTGTCAGTCTGCGTGTGCGGGCGACGTGGACTGTGAGAAATGGCCTTGCACCGATTCCCGCAGGAATTGGATTTGTTGGGCGTTGCGGGCGGTCTGCTCTTCTATTCGGTCCAGCCGCTCACTGGACTGGTGGTAGGAGCGGTTGAGGAGTTCGGCGAGGCGGTCGAGTGTGACTTCCGCTGAGCTTATTCGTAGGTTTGCTTCTACTGTGTTGCGGGCGACGTCATTGGAGAAGCTTGCAAGGATACGTTCGAGGCGGGTCATACGTTGATTTGATTCTTCTGTGTAGTGTTCGAGGTTGCGTTCGATGCGGTCGAGGCGGTCTTCGGCCATGATGGTTATGTTCCTCCGGGGGTAGGGGCTGCTGGGTGCAGCGCTGGGCGCGATTGTGCTGTGTGAATACCAGAATATACCAGTGAGGTTGAAGAGTCCAGGCCTGGCGGCACCCCTTTCGGTCCAGGTCGGCGAAATGGGGATGCGGCAGTGGTCAGTGGTCAGGGGATGGGGCCGTTGACATTTGTCTTATCTGGAATTTGCTGGTCGGTAACGTTGTCAGTTCATGAGGGACGCAGGTTTATGCGAGGCTTGCAGGGGGTTGGGGTAACCGTGCGGGCACACACGAGGGGTGCTCCTACGGGGGGATGGTAGGAAGGCGCATTTTGAGGTCCGGACCTGGGCACCCACAAGGGGTGCCCCTACGGGGGGGGTGGCGGGACTGGGTCTGGCTAGATACCTTCGATTGGGCACCTGTTACCAATATCGACACCCGGTCGATGAGGCATTAGGGGGGGCGTTGGGGGGGGGGGG
>JAPPKG010000661.1:0-2291 GCA_026914085.1 Caldilineaceae bacterium
TTTCCATTAGTTCCAGTAGGGAGGCAGATCTGTCTAGGTCTATGCCAGGCCTGATTCCCCTGCCTTTCACAGTAGTCAAAGATACTCTCTTACCGCCATCCATATTAGTGCCTCGCTCCAGCGTCGCACTCGAATGTTTATCAACGTCTGAAGCGGAACGGTCGCTCGCTGTGGCAGCGCGCATCTCTTGGCCTGCTGGCGCCTCTTCATTCAAATTGCGCATCGTCCTCATGTGCCAAAGAATAGTATGTGGGCCCTTCTTAGTCAAAAAGTAAGTCCTTTCTCAGAAAGGAGGTCGTACCGCATCACCAACCGCTTCTGACCCGCCGGCGTCACATCCACGAAGCCTGCCCGGCGATACGTCTCCTTCGTCCCCATATACGTGTACGACGGCGCATCCGGCGCCACCGGGTAGCCTTCGACAGCAAGTGCGCCTTGATCGCGGGCATAATCGACCGCCGCCTGCAACAGCCTGCCCGTCAACCCTTTCCGGCGGAAATGACGGTCGACGAACAGACACACCACCGACCAGACCAGCGTGTCGTCAACGCGCGGCAGCACCCGGGAGCGCTCCAACGCCGCGTAACTTTCGCGCGGCGCCACCGAACACCAGCCCACCGGTGTCATACCGCTGTACGCCAGGATCCCGACGGGAGTGCCTGTCCGCACTAGTTCTTCCAGGGCGGCAACACGGTCTTCTTTGGTTGAACGGCGAAACGCCGAGCTGGTCAACCGCCACCGCATACAGGAACAGTATCTAAACTTACCGTGACAATTCGAAAACTCTTCCAGGTCTGGAAGCCGCTCTCCCGTCACAGGCAGGAACAAGAGGCGTGAGTTTCCTTGATTATCCATATGATCTCGGTTCGACGGATCCGCGCTGACCAGATTTCAGAACGATCACCCCAAAGGGGCTCTGGGAATCTCAGGACGTTGATGCCCACTGTTTCCTGAATGATTCTATAGCATCGGGACGATTACAGCCCACTATCCTGGGTCTGCAACTCTAGAGTACGGCCCATCCAGCGTGATCCGCCTGGTCTGAAATCCAGAAGGCTTGTCGGCGAGTTCCGTGCCACCCCCACTGTATACCGTGAAATCGATGCGCCTACCTGCCCTGAAACCTGGGACTGGGCATTCCAAACCTGCTTGACAGCACAAACTAAATGTAGTATACAAAGGCCGACCGCAACGAATCCAATCAGGGGCAGAGAATTGCTCTTGCTTTCGCGTCTCGTCAGCAATCCGATGCTTCAGTGAAGCGCGGACGCGATAGCTGCCTCCTCTCCAAGTACCACTTTCTTGCCAGCAGCATCGAATGGGCGCGACCGGAGCAATTCCTCTTTCGCTCGCAGTTCTCTAAACTGGTTTCAACCGCCCCGAATGTCTTCGTGTGCAGTCAAGCCGCACAGTCTTACCGGATCCATATGACGCGTGATGGCTGACTGCCGGGCGGATTACTCTTTCGTTTTCTGGATTCCTCAGGAGGAAACTCATGCAAAGAATTACTCGCACCTTCGTGCTGGCCGCAGTACTCATACTGGCCGTCATTCTTTCAGCATGCGCAGCGCCGGCGGCTCCGGCCGGAGGAGCAGCTGCCGACGGCGGTGAGGCAATGGAAGAGGAAGTAGTCGAAATCACCTGGCTGCAGTGGTGGGTCAATGAATGGGGGCCGGACAACCACGCACAGCTGATCGCCGACTTCGAAGCCCAACATCCCAACATAAAGGTCACGGTGGTCGACGTGCCCTGGCCCGAAATGGCCGGCAAGCTCCAGGCCGCGGCCGCTGGTGGCAGCGAGACCTATGACCTGTTTGGCACAGAGTCGACATGGATCGCCGGTCTGACCAAACAGGGGTTCATTGAAGACCTCGGCCCGTGGCTTGAAAATGACCCTGAATTCGCCGCCAAGCTGACACCGACAACACCAATGGACCTGCTGGGCGAGACCAGAGGACTCTGCCTCTATCTCATCCCGTATCAGTTCGCTTACAACGTAGACGTTTTTGAGGAGAAGGGTCTTGAGCCGCCGACAAACTGGGATGAGTTTGTGGCAGTGCTGCAGGCACTGCGGGACGAGGATTCCAACGCATACGGTATGAGTATGCCCTTACAGGACGGAGGTTTCCTCCTGCTTCGCTACTTCAACTTCCGCCTCGCACAAGAGGGTGGCCAGATGCTTGACGAGAACGGCAACGTTGCCTTCAACTCCGCTGAAGGTGTGGCTGCTATGGATTGGTGGAAAGAGTTCTACGATATGGGCCTGGTCGTACCCGGTTCCTTCGGCGAGG
>JAPPKG010000494.1:0-2276 GCA_026914085.1 Caldilineaceae bacterium
GCGCCGGTAGCTTCGGCACTATCGCCAACGGTGGCAACTCGGTCCCGTATAGCCCCATCGAACTCTATTTCGGCGGCTTCGTTGCGCCGGAGGAAGTGCCGGACCTGTGGGTAGCAACTGACGGACGGTGGGTCGTGGTTGATCGGAGGAGAGTCGAGACCGAGGCCGGACATCCCGTGTTCGCCGCCAGTGAAGTGCGCGACGTCACGGTCGAGGAGATCATTGCTGAATTCGGGCCGCGAGTGCCCGGACCGGAGGCGTCCCAACGGGAATTCCGGGCCGCGGTGATCCTGTTGACCGATGCCGACCATCCGGCAACTCCCTCCCAGCTGGAAGAGCTGAGCCAGACTGTCTCGGCTTTCAGCATGAACGGAGATGACGGGAGCAGTAGGTACAACTTCTTCGAGGCGACCGGCGGTAGAGCGTCCATCGCTATGGGCGAGCTATCGCAAGTTCGCAAGAGCGTTGCGGTACTGCCATTCGCCCCTGCGTCGTTCGGCGAACCGCCACCAGACTCCTTCTGCTGGACCGACGGTATCAGGGATTCGCACTCCGGTCACCGCGAGCCGCACCCTCGTGCAGCCAGAACTCGCGGTGACGGCGTGACCGTAGATGTCAAGGGCGTTGCAGGTGCCCTGCACGAAACCACCGGCCGGGGCTCGCGGAGCGGTGCTGCGAACCTGTCGGAACCGCCGGCGTACCCTCTGGGAAGCTACCTCGCTGGTGCTACTCGATGATTCCAGGAGCGAGTCGCGAGTCCTTTCGATGAGGTCTCCGTAGCGGATCACTGTTCCCGACACCGTTCGGTTCTACCCGTCGAATCGGAACTCGACGAAGCGGCGCTGGACCTCGCCAGCCCCGATCGCCTCCTCGCGGACGTGCAAGGTATCGCCCACATTCGAATCGTGGACGCGTCGGGGGAGTTGTCAAGTCAGAGAACGATGCCCTCCTCGGCCAACTTCTCGAAATGGCGTTCGAGCGGTTCCTGTGATTGCTCGTCAATGCACTGCTGGATGAGCGGCATGTCGTCGGGCGTGATCCACGGACTGATAACTAACTCCTCTCCGAACAGTTCCTTCCACTGCTGGCGCAACTGGTCGAGATTCTCCCACTCGTCCGCCATGCCGCCAGCCTAGCCGATGCTTTGCAGATATTCAATCGCGTCTGCGGCAAGGTGCAGAACGATCTTGCGCAGGAGCGTCTCGTCGTACTCGCAGGTACCGGCCATGAAGCCAACCTGATATCAGCCTAGAGCGACCATGCATGCAACGCAGCCCACTGGCATCGCAATAAAGATCACCGCCAGTGCCGCAGCAACGCCCAACGTGATCTTGAAGCCCTTGTTGAAGCTGCTTTCTTCCATGGCCTATAGGGTACTCCCGAGCAGAGCAATGAGAAATCAAATGGATGGTTGCAGGGGCTATGGCACAGTGGACGCTGCTTCTCTCTAGCCACTGCTATCTCCGAACAGCGCATCGGCATTGTCGTGCAGGAGCTTGCGGCCGAGTTCCAGCGCCTCCTCCTCCGAGCAAGCGCCCTCGCTGACCTTCTCCGCCAGGACCTGTGAGATGTTGCGCCGCGCCATCTTTGCGTGCGCGTAGCTGAGTTCGGGGTATCGGTAGTCTCCGCCGTAGCCGAAGATCTTGTTCGAAGGAACAGTATCCAGAAATTCGTGAAGAGCGCGTCTGGAGGCACTTGGCGAGATGATGTGAGCCCAGCAAAGGTCGATATATACGTTGGGGAAGACCTTCGCGATCGCCGCCGCCTCTCCTTGGTAGGGATAGCTCATGTGGAAAAGGTCGAACTTCACCTGCGGGAACAGGAAGAAGAGGTTCGTCAAGTGGGTCGGCTTGGAGTTCTCGATAAAGTTGCCGTTCCCCGCATGCAGGCCGGTATGGATCTGGACCGGCACGCCGTGCGCCGCTGCCAAGCCGATCAAATGGTGAAACATGTGGTCTTCGAGCGGACGGAATGGACGCTCCACGCGAGACCGGAAGCCAGCGGGCGAAGTGCGGTTCGCCCCCAGAAGCGACTGCAGGCTGGACTCAGCGTCCCGCTCTGAAACCTCTGCGTAGTGGATTTCGCGGTTGTACGCCAGTGTCGACTTCACCGTGACCATGCCGATCTCGAGGCTCTGCTGGAAACTGGTCTCCATCGCCCGCTTGAGCCCGGCCAGGCCTGTTATGGAAACGTCGGTCAGTTCTTCCAGGTTCCGGATGTCCGAAGCGGACTGCGGGGCGACGAATCGGTCGAACTTCCGGGCGCACACGAAGAAT
>JAPPKG010000042.1:0-2275 GCA_026914085.1 Caldilineaceae bacterium
TCATTCAGCAACCGCCGGTTGAAATAGAGCGCCACAAGCTCGTAGTCTGTCGGCAGTCCGTACAAAGTGCCTTCCCAATCAAGATTGTCGATGGATGCCGGGATGAACTGCGCACGCTCCTGCGCAGTTATCTGATTCCCAATCGGCAGAAGCACCTTCGAGGACGCCAGTTCCCGAATCCACCAATTCGGCGCCAGAATCAGGTCAGGGCCTTCTCCGTTCTTCACTGCTACTGCATAGGACCGGGCCAATTCGCCGTATTCCACAAATTCTGTCTCCACCCGTATATTCGAATTGGTCTGGTTGAAACGTTCTACTATGGCTGTTAGAGCATCGCCGTCATTGCCTGCCCAGCTGTGCCATAGCTTGACCGTACCAACCAGGACTGCTAAGGGAGACTGCGGAGTTGCTGGTGAGTCTGCGAAGGCTGCAGCAGTTGGTGCTGCTGCTGGCAAAGTTTCAACCAATGGATCAAGGTCCGTGCGGATGGCGGAGGAGAGCAGTGCTGTCGTGGCTTCTGTCTGCCGGGAGGCCATCACCAGCACAGCCATCAGCATCAGCACCATTAGAATTGAGAGTGTCCAGAATAGGCGCCAACGAAACTGGGTCATCTGCAACAAAAGAAAGTAGAGTGCGGGTGCGTCGCGTGCAACGCGTCAGGTCGGTCTTGAGCCTTGTCGAAATCGTGTCGGTTCTGGACTGGTGGACTGCACCGTCCGGTTCACTCGGACCGAGTTTCGGCAATGAATGACAGGAGCCCCTGCAATCCGAGCAGATAGCTTCGCCAGCCGAATCCGCTGATCTGCCCAACGCAGACCGGTGCAATTACGGAACGATGTCGGAACTCCTCGCGGCTGTGGACGTTGCTCAGGTGGACTTCGACCGTAGGCAGGCCTACCCCCGCCACAGCGTCGCGAATGGCGTACGAATAGTGGGTGAACGCGCCGGGATTCATCAACAGTCCGTCGGCCCAGGAGCGCGCGGAGTGAATCTCATCGATCAGCGAGCCTTCGGAGTTGCTCTGAAAGGTACGGATCTCGTTGTCTGTGCCGGCGGCGGCGACAAGCTCCCGGTCTATTGTTTCCAGGGTAACGTTTCCGTAGATCGACCGTTCGCGCGTTCCCAGCAGATTCAGATTGGGGCCATGTAGCACCAGAATTTTAGCCATGAGATTCTTACGTCAATACAGAGGCCAGGGCATCGAGTACAACCTGCTCGCCCGGATCGTCGATGATTACCACATCTCCTATTGCCTGGGGAATGATGAATCTCAACAGCCTCCCGCTCCGCTTCTTGTCTTTGAACATCATTGCGTACACTTCATCCAAGTTGAGGCCGTTGGCCTTCGTAGGCAGCTCCAGCCTGCCCAGACAGGTCTCAATGCGGCTCGCAGTCTGGGCATCGCAGCGGTTCAGCGCAACTGCCATACGTGCGGCGGCCACAGTACCGATGGCTACCGCCTCTCCGTGCCGCAGCGAATAGCCGCTTACCTGTTCGATGGCATGGCCAAAGGTGTGTCCAAGGTTGAGCGTCGCCCGCCGCCCTCTCTCAAACGGATCCTCGATCACCACATCCACCTTCACCCGCACGGCGTCGGCAATCATCTGTGTCAGGTTTGCCGGCCCTTCGCCTTCCAGCTGGCGGAAAAGATCAGGCGAGCCCAGGATGCCGTGCTTGACGGTCTCGGCCAGCCCTGAACGAAACTCGGCTGCCGGAAGTTCTGCGAGCACTTCCGGATCGATTATCACTAACTCGGGCTGCTTGAACGCGCCCACAAGGTTCTTGCCCTGTGGCAAATCCACGGCCGTCTTGCCCCCGACCGAGGCATCGACCATCGCTAGCAGCGAAGTTGGGACCTGTACGAACGGAGCCCCTCGCAAATATGTGGCGGCCGCGAAGCCAGCCATATCGCCGACTACGCCGCCGCCTAGCCCGATAATGGGGCTCTTCCTGTCCAGCTCTGCGGCCACAAACTGATCGTACAGATCTTGAACGGTCGCCAGCGTCTTGTATGCCTCCCCTTCGGGAACGAGGCACAGGACCGGCGTATAGCCTTCCTGTTGCAGACTCTCACTCAGGATGTCGGCGTAGTGTTTGGCGATATCTGCATTCGTAACGATCGCCGCTTTTCCCTTTGCCGCCTCTCGATTGGACAACAGACGGCCTGCATGCGCCAGGATGCCTTCGCCAATGCAGATATGATAGTGCCCTTCCGGCGTAGGCACGGTGATGCGGGTCATTCCAGCGATCTCACTGTTGCCTGCCAGCGTGTCGA
>JAPPKG010000706.1:0-2274 GCA_026914085.1 Caldilineaceae bacterium
CGCGGTGGCTGGCTTCGAGGCCCTGGCGGGCGTTCTGCTCGATCATGAGGACGGTAAGGCCGATCTCATCGTTGAGGCGGCGGATGTTGTCGAAGATCATGCGTGTAATCAGGGGGGAGAGGCCGGCGCTGGGCTCGTCCATCATCACAATCTTGGGTTCCAGCATAAGGGCGCGGCCGATCTCGAGCATGCGCTGCTCGCCGCCGGACATGGTGCCGGCCATCTGACTGCGCCGTTCCGCCAGGCGCGGGAACAGCTCGAAGATGTACTGGATGCGCTGGCGGGTGCGCGCCTGGTCGTCTTCGAGATACATGCCCATCTCCAGGTTTTCCATGACCGTCATCTGCGGAAATACGCTGCGCAACTGAGGGACGATAGAGATGCCGGCGCTGAGGACATCCTGGGGGCGGGCGTTGGTGATCTCCTGTCCGTCGAAGTGGACTTTGCCCAGACGCACGCTGACGAAGCCGTAAATCGCCTTGAAGACGGTCGATTTGCCGGCGCCGTTGGGGCCGATGACACAGACGATTTCACCGGGATGCACGACGAGGGAGACGCCCTTCAGGATATCGAAATCCTGATAGCCGGCATATACGTCTTCGACGGTGAGGAGAGGGGCAGACATTTGTAGTGGTCGGTGGTCAGTGACTTCAGTGCCAAGTGAATGGAGGAAGGTTACCGGATTCAGGCTCCGAAATAGGCGTCGATGACGGCTTCGTTTTGCAGGATCTCCTGGGGAGTGCCTTCGGCCAGCTTTTCGCCGTGGTTGAGCACGTAGACCCGGCTGCAGAGATCGGCGATGAAGTTGATGTTATGCTCGATCAAGAGGAAAGTCTTCCCCTGGGCGTTGAGTGTGCGGATGCGATCTTTGATGGTTTCGATCAGGGTTGGATTGACGCCGGAGGTGGCTTCGTCCAGAAGCAGGATGTCGGGGTCGGGCATCAGGGCCATGCCGATCTCGAGCAGGCGGCGCTGTCCGCCGGACAGGTGGCCTGCCTCCTCGCCGGCCAGGTGGCCGATCTGGAGGAAGTCGAGCAGTTGATGGGCACGGCGGGCAGTGCTGGCAGGGCTGGGCCGGAGCATGCGCAGAAGTGACGTATCCCGCCACTGGTGACTGATCAGCATGTTGCGGAGGACGGTCATTTTGCGATAGACGCGCACCGACTGGAAGGTGCGTGCCAGCCCCATTCTGGCAACCTGATAGGGGCGCGCCCGTGTCACGTCACGTCCCTTAAAGGATACTTCGCCGCTGTCGATGGTTTGTAAGCGGCTCAGGCAGTCGAAGAGGGTTGTCTTGCCGCTGCCGTTGGGCCCAATCAGGCCGACGATTTCGCCTGGGTAGACGGCGAAGTCGACATTGTTGACAGCGGCCAGGCCGCCGAAGTATTTGGAAACGGTATGCCCCTGCAGCAGGGGCTGTTGGTCAGAGGTCATGGTCGCTGTTAGCGTCTGGTTGCGTATCCTTCCAAAGTATACTACTTGCTCCTGCCGACGCGGCTGAGTAGCCGCCCGAACGATGTGCTGCTGCGATCTCCCAAGGTGCCGAGGATGCCCTCCGGCATGAACAGCACAATTGCAACCAGAAGCGCGCCAAGCGCCAGAAGATGCCTGTCGTACAGATTGGCCCAGAGGAGATCCTGCAGATAGTAGATGACGACAGCGCCGAGGGGCGGGCCCCAGACCGTGCCGAGGCCGCCCAGCATCGACATCATCACCATCTCGACGGTGCGCGCTTCGACGAAGACGACATCGGGATCGATATAGGTGTTCTGCCAGGCCCAGAACCCGCCGACGATCCCTGTGAAAAAGGCGGCGATCATAAAGGCGGCGATTTTGTGAAGCGTCGTGTTGATACCGCGCATTTCGGCGCCGACTTCGTCCTCGCGGATGGCGATGAGGCTCTGCCCGAACTCGCTGCGCTGGATCCACCAGATCAGCGACACGACGAGGCCCATTACGGCTAACATCAGATAGTAGTCACCCAACCGGTTGAGGATCGGGGGCAGGTTCAGGCCGACGCCGCCGCCGGTGAACGGGCGCAGCACACGTGCGATTTCGCGCATCGCCACCAGGGTCCCGAGCATGGCGATGGAAAAGTAAGGTCCTTTGAGTCGCAGGGTCGGCAGGCCGACCAGGAGGGCGAAGAGGGCTGCGGCGACCCCGCTGGCCGGCAGGGCCTGCCAGAAGCCCCACTCGGGGGAGATCAGGAGAGGCGCGCCGGTCACGAGGATGCCCATGATATAGGCGCCGATGCCGAAAAAGACGGCGTGGCCG
>JAPPKG010000703.1:0-2260 GCA_026914085.1 Caldilineaceae bacterium
GCGGACGCGGTCATGGCGTCATTGGTTCATGGCAGGCAGCCAGTAGCCGGTCTGGTAACCGGCTACCGGCTGCTGGCTGCCGGTCAATCGGGCCTATTTCGGGAATCCGTTCTCTTCAAGGAAGGCGTCAACTTGCTCGCAGATGGAATTCAATCCATCTTCGACAGAAACCTCACCGATGAGGATCTGATCGCGTCCCGGGTTGATGAACGAGCCGCCTATCTGGCTCCACTCGACGAAGTAGCCGATGCGACCCATGCGGGCGTTCTCACCTTCGGTGATGAAAGCCTGGCGGTTGGCCGGGGGCTGTCCACTGTTGAGGAAGGCGTCGGACTTAGCGGTTGACTGCAGGGCAGGCAGGATCTCACCGGAGGCGGTGTAGATGCGCTGGCCGCCATTGGTGCTCTGGAGCCAACTCAGGAAAGTCCAGGCCTCATCCTTGTTGTCGCTGAGGGCGCTCATCACCCAGGCTGCGCCGCCGGCAGCAGAGGCGCGATGGCCGTCAGCGGGAATGGGAATGACCGAGACGTCGTAGTTCATACCGGCGGCGTTGAAAGCAGAGACGCGGCTGGCGTTCTGAATAATCATCGCCACCTGGCCGCTCTGGAAGACAGCGGCGTCACCACCGGCCTGGCTCATATTGGCAGGGGGCATGAAGTAGTTGTTGTCGATCATGTCCTTGAAGAACTGCACGGCCTGGACGACTCCGGGCTCGTTCAGAGCACAGCTGGAGGGGTTGCGCATGTCATCGAGGGCCATGCCGCCTTTCTGCATAACCCAGATCATCCATTTGCCGCCCTCCATGCCGAGTGCATAGCGGGAGACGCGGCCGCTGTCCTCGACGACGGTCAGCTGCTCTGCGGCAGCCGCAAGGTCGTCCCAGGTCCAAGTGTCATCGGGGTAGGGGACGCCGACCTCGTCAAAGATGTCCTTGTTGTAGTAGAGGACCTCAAGGCCGATGTCGCGGGGGAAGCCGTATACGCTGCCGTCGTACATGGCGTACTCGAGCAGAGAGGGCCAGTAGTCGTCGGTATTGTAGCCGCTGGCCTCGATCCAGGGGTCAAGGTTTTCCAGCACGCCCTCGGAGGCATAGCTCACGATGGGCGAGAGGAAGAGGACATCGGGGACGACGGAGGAGTCACCGCTGGCCCAGAGGGTCTGAATCTTGGTGAAGTAGTCGCCCCAGGGTTCGGCCAGGATCTCGATGACGATGTCGTCCTGTTCTTCCATAAAGGCATCGGCCACAGACTGATGGGTGGCGACCTCTGCGGGGCTGCCCCACATGGCCCACGTAATGGTTACCGGGCCTTCGTCGGCCATTTCCATGCCGCTATCAGCTGCCGGTGCTATGGGGGCGCAGGCAGAGAGCAGCAGGGCGGCCAGCGCCAGGACGATCAACGCCCTGAAGCTGAAACGGTTCTGCCATTGTCGGAATTGCATCATTTTCCTCCCTGAAAACATCTGAAGCTGCGAGTGAGTGTTCTAGGGCGCTCCTACTCGGAAGGAGCGCAAATGGGTTGAGTCGACTGCTGAATTAGCGCGAGATTCGCGGTGTGGCTATTGTACAGGATTCTGTATTGCATATCAAGCGCAGAAATTCATTTTTCTGGCACCCGTCGGGCTGGAAATGTAGGCTGCGGCGACCATAGGGTCCCGACCGGAATCGTTTCTTCTTCAGGGGGGAACAGGTTAGCAGTATACGTTCAAGACGACCGGCGGCGCAGGCGGGCCAGTTCAGCTTCGATTGATTGGAACCGTTCTTCTGCTTGGCGGCGGGCGTCTGCTTCGGCCTCGGCCCGTTGCTCGGCCTGCTGGCGGGCGGCTGCTTCGGATTCGGCACGTTGCTCGGCTTGCTGGCGGGCGGTTGCTTCGGCGCCGGCCCGTTGCTCGGCCTGCTGGCGGGCGGTTGCTTCGGCGCTGGCCCGTTGCTCGGCCTGCTGGCGGGCGGCAAGAGATTCCTGGTATTTGGGAAGCACAAACCCTTGATATACGTCGTCGAGCGCGAGCTCCTCCAGCGCCGTCAGTTCGTAGAGATCGCTGTGCCGGAACTGGAAGCCGGGCAGCAGCTGGGAGCGGATCACGCCTTCGGCGTCGGGTTGGATTTCTTCATATTGGCGGTCCGGCGTCAGTTGGAAGAAGTGCATGTGCTCGCCGGTGGGGTCGAGAATGTAGTACTCCTGCACGCCGGTCAGCGCGTAGTCACGTCTTTTCTCTTGGGTATCGCGCCGGACTTCGACCTGCGTGGAATCGGAGATGAATT
>JAPPKG010000663.1:0-2252 GCA_026914085.1 Caldilineaceae bacterium
TCGCGCGCAAGGAGGCGATCGCGGGCTACATCGCGATTTCACCGTGGCTGCTGGGGTTTCTCATCTTTCAGCTGGCGCCGATCCTGGCGGCTTTCTATATCAGCTCGACTGAATGGCGCATCCTGTCGGCGCCAGAGTTCATCGGCGTGCACAACTTCGACAAGCTGCTGTTCAAGGATGACCTTTTCTGGCAGAGCATCAAAGTGACGGTCATCTATGTCATTTTCCGCGTGCCCGTCTCGGCGGTACTTTCGCTGGCGCTGGCGCTGCTGATGAACCAGCAGCTGGCGGGCCGGCGCCTTTTCCGCACGATCTACTATCTGCCGGCGGTCATACCCCTGGTGGCGGTGAGCATGATGTGGATCTGGATCTTCAACCCGGAATACGGGGTGCTGAACTCTTTCATCCGGCTGTTTGGCGTTGAAGGGCCGCAGTGGATTCATTCCTCGCGCTGGGCGCTGCCGGCGCTGATTATCATGAGCCTGTGGCAGGTGGGGACCGGCATGGTCATCTTTCTGGCCGGCCTGCAGGGCATTCCGGCCCATCTCTACGAGGCGGCAACGATTGACGGCGCCAACACATGGCAACGATTTCTGAAAGTCACGTTGCCGATGTTGTCGCCGGTGGTCCTGTTTGCCCTGGTGATGAACGTGATCGGCAGTTTCCAGATCTTTACGCAGGCCTACATCATGACTGCGGGCGGCCCGGGGAACGCGACCCTTTTCCTTGTGCTCTACATCTACCGTAACGCCTTCGAATGGTTCCACATGGGTTATGCTTCGGCGCTGGCGTGGGTCCTCTTCGTGGTCGTTCTGGTCATTTCGCTCATCATGCTGCGCTCGTCGGAACACTGGGTGCACTATGAAGGCAGGATCGGGGGCGCTTGAGAATGGCCACCGGTCATCCGCCGCGAACGATGAGAAACACAATCGGTCTGCCGTCCAATCGATATCAGCTGTTGAACTGGACCACCAGGACATTGATTCACCTGCTGGCCCTGGCGGGCGCGGCCGCCTTCCTGGTACCTTTTCTGTGGATGATCTCGACTTCGCTGAAGCCGATGGAGAAGATCTTCCAGTACCCGCCGCAGTGGATGCCGGACCCGATCCTGTGGCGCAACTATATCGAGGCGCTGACGGTGATGCCGTTCGGCCTCTACTTCCGAAATTCGATCTATGTCACGGTGCTGAGCGTGGTGGGGCAGATACTCTCTTCAGCGGTTGTCGCCTATGGCTTTGCCCGCCTGCGCTTTCCGGGGCGGAATATCCTCTTCATCATATTGCTGGCGACGATGATGCTGCCCTGGCAGGTAACGATGATCCCGCTCTTCATTCTGTATCGCAGTCTGGACTGGATCAACACCTACTATCCTCTCATCGTCCCCAACTTTCTGGGCGGCAGTCCCTTTTTCATCTTTCTGCTGCGCCAGTTTTTCCTGACTCTGCCGCTGGAGCTGGATGAGGCGGCCAAACTGGACGGCTGCGGGCCATTTCGTATTCTGTGGCAGATCCTGCTGCCGCTGGCGGTTCCGGGGCTGACGACGGTGGCGATCTTCTCCTTTCTGTGGAACTGGAACGAGTTTCTGTGGCCGCTGATCGTCCTCAACGACGTCGACAAGTGGACGATTCCGCTGGGGCTGAACGGTTTTCGCGACCAGTACGGGACAGACTGGAACCATCTGATGGCGGCCTCGTTTGTGGCCTCGCTACCGGTCATCATCATTTTTTTCATTTTCCAGGGCTATTTCATTCAAGGGATCGCGACGACCGGGGCGAAGGGGTGAGGGCGAGGGGCGAGGAGAGAGTGAAGAGGAGTGAGGAGAGAGAAACTTCGCTCACTTCCAATTGACCGCTATTCGTAATTGCCTGGAGAGTAGATCGATGCGCGCGGAGAATGTTCTTTTTATTTTGACGGACCAGTGGCCGGCTTCGGCTTTCAGTTTTTGCGGGGCGGAGATTCCGACGCCGAATATCGACCGGCTGGCGGCTGCGGGGACGGTGTTCGGGAATGCTTTTACGACCTGCCCGCTGTGTACGCCGGCGCGGGGAACGCTGCTGACGGGGCGGTGGCCGCACGAGACGGGCATCACCGATAATTACGCGGTGGGGTATTCGCAACAGGTTTCGCCGCCGCTGACGGAGCGTACCTGGATCGACGAGGCGGCGCGGCTGGGCTACCACGTCGGTTATTTTGGCAAGTGGCATCTGGGGCCGGTCAATCCGGAGGCGCGCGGGGCCCACCGCTTTGACCCC
>JAPPKG010000420.1:0-2248 GCA_026914085.1 Caldilineaceae bacterium
TCGGCTATCTCAAGGCCGATCCGCTGGTCGACTTCGAGTGGAGCACATTCTACGCGCCCACCATTACAGAGGCCGATTCGCCGTTTGCTATTGGAGAGGCGGCTCCCCCGATCGGCGGCGCGACGGCGGCCCAGTGGGCGCTGGCGACCAAGACGGAGCAGGATGGAATCGTGCCGCTGGCGGTTGACTTCCTGCGCTATGTGACCGCACCGCAGAACGCCGGCCGGATGATTTCGGAGACGGGCACGTTCCTGCCCAATATCAAGGGCGTTGATGTCAATCCCGATCTGAAGGAACCGTTGCGCGCAATCACCGAAGGGTTGGGCGAGGCCGGCATGGTCACCTATCCCGACAAGATCGGTACTGAGCAACGGGAGAAGATTGCAGCCATCTGGACCGACTTCAAGCTGGACGTTGTAACCCAGGAAGAGGCCGCGGAGCAGATTAATGAGTTGCTGCTCGAGTACGCGGATGAGGCGATCGAGAAGAACGGCTGGGATTGCGGGTAGTAGTTTTTAGTTGTTAGTTTCTAGTTTTTGGTGAACTTCTGCGTGCCGATGAAGTTGGCCGGGAGCGAGAAACTTAGGATTTGAAGATTATGGGTGTGGGTGGGTTCCACGGGGATAGGTTCGTGGAGCCCGCCTGCAGTGTAGGAACGGGAATAGCGCAATGACAACAGAAGAGATTCGTGCGCCTGCGTCACACGCCACGATGGCAGACGTGCGCGTGCCGCAGGAGAGGCAGTCTACGCTGGGACAGCGCATCTACCGCTACCGCTTCGTATACCTGATGCTGGTTCCCACTTTCGCGCTGCTGCTGACCTTCAACTATTACCCGGCGTTTATGGGGTTGTACCGGGCATTTTTCAAATGGGACATCGGTCTGCAGCCTGAGTTCCTAGCGCTGGGGAACTTTGAGAAACTTTTCATCAGGGATGATATATTCCTCAAGTCGCTGCGCCATGTGAGCCTGCTCACTTCATGGCGGGTGATTAGCGCGGTCACTTTTCCTTTCATCGTGGCTGAACTGATCTTCAATTTGCGCAGCAATGTACATAAGTACACGTACCGCGTTCTGACCATCCTGCCGGCGGTGGTGCCGGGCATCGTCATCCTGTTGCTGTGGCAGTTCATCTATGACGGCACACACGGTCTGTTAAATGCTTTCCTGGAGGGGGTCGGGCTGGAGGACTGGCAGCAGCCGTGGCTGGGCAGCCCGAAGACGGCGCTGTATGCAGTAACGTTCATGGGGTTTCCGTGGGTGGGCGGTGTCACGGTGCTTATCTATCTGGCGGGCCTGCAGGGCATCTCTGATGAAGTTATTGACAGTTCTCTGGTGGACGGATGCTCCGGTATACGGCGAATCTTCGCGATCGACATTCCTCTCATTCTTGGGCAGTTCAAGCTGATCATCGTGCTGGCGGTCATCGGCGGTTTGCAGGGCTGGGTAGCCGTTTTTGTGATGACGGCGGGCGGGCCGGGGACGGCGAGCATGGTACCCGGGTTATGGATGTACAACAACGCCTTTTTGTGGAACAAGATGGGGTATGCGTCTGCAATCGGCATGTTTTTGTTTGTGCTGATCATGTGTCTGACGATTTTGAACGTGAAGTTTGTTAAAACGGGCGACTATTGAGTGTCCAGTAATTTGCAGACAGACGTTGCCGGGATGACGGCCAAGGATGGAGCAGGATTAGTCCGGACCGACAGGGGAGTTAAGACATGACAGTATTGGAAGGACAACAACAAACAATCCAGCGTCTGCCGTTGGCCGAAGGTTGGCGCCGCGCCTGGCGCACGGGGGACTGGTGGCGCCATTTGGGACTGTTCGGCTTCCTGTTCTTCATGTTTCTGCCATTCATCATCACGATAATCATTTCGTTCAAGGATATCCCGCAGTTCGACCATTACCCGTTCACTGTTACGTTTCCCCTCCACCCCGATAACTATCTTGAAGCCTGGCGCATTGTCTCCCGCTACATTCTTAACAGCATAATCACCAGCGGGACCTCGGTGGTAGGTATGGTGATACTGGCTGCGATTGCAGCGTGGGCTTTTGCCCGCTATCCTTTCCCTGGGCGGGAGCTCTTCTTTTTCGGTGTGCTGGCGCTGTTGATGGTGCCAGGGGAACTCACTCTGATTCCGGCCTTTCTGCTGGTCAAGGACCTCGGTCTTCTGAATACGCGCTGGGTATTGATTGCCCCCTACATTGCGGGCGGGCAGGTTTTTGCCATCTTCATTCTGCGGCA
>JAPPKG010000343.1:0-2247 GCA_026914085.1 Caldilineaceae bacterium
TTAGCCGGCGACTCATAGGCGAACTGCACATTTCTGAACTGCAAAGCGCCGCGAACTCGACTATTTGTCGCAGCGCTGCCCTTATCCAACTCCTCTCGTTCCTGGCGGATGATTTCCTGCACGCGGTTCAACGAGACCAGTCCGGTCGAGACATGGGCAACCAGGCGGCCAATGCCCTGCACCGGCCAGATCGTAGCAATGAGGAGACCGGTGAAGGCAACATAGGTGCCGACAGTGATTTCGCCGTTCAGGGCCAACCTGGAGGCCATAAACATACCGAATAGTAACTGGGCCCCCGTCAAGGTTTCTACGATTGGCCAGAAAAGGGTGTGGAGTTTGGCAATCTGCACACCGCGCCGGTATTTCTCCCAGTTTTCCTCTTCAAAGCGGTCGATCTCGTAGGACTGACGGGCGAATGCTTTGACAACGCGCACTCCGGTCAGCCTTTCCTGCAGCCGGTTGGAGACGGCGGCGTCCTGGCTCTGGTAGGACTCGAAAACGGTCGTCATCCGCCTGAAGAAGAAGAATGAGGCTACGGAGACGACCGGCAGGAGTGGGATCGACAGCAGTGCCAGCCAGCCGTGCAGCATAGTCAGCGCTATGAGATTTACCAGGAACAGCAGTCCGGTGCGACCGATTCCAATCAGTTGATCCTGGAACAGACGGCGCAACGTGTCCACATCGGAGGTGGCGCGCTGAATCAGTTCACCTGTCTGCATTGTATCGTGGTAGGTGAACGTCAACCTCTGGATGTGGTCGTAGAGATAGTTGCGCAACCGGCGAGCCACTCCTTCGGCAGTTTCCGCGGCCAGACGGCCCATGCCAAAAGAGAAAAACCCTTGCAGCAGCGCCAGGGCGAGGATGCCGGCCGCCACCCACGGAATCTGCCACTGGCGGTCAGCCCCCGTCAACACATCGTCGACGAAGAAGCGCAGCAGGTAGAAGACTGCGGAGCGGCTGAGCGCGGCAAAGCCTGCGGCGGCGACGGCGAAGATGTAGATGGTGCGAAAGCCGGTTGCCATACGCCACAGCCCAACGAATCGATTGGGTGTCAGGGTATCTTTCAGATCGTATGCGAGTCGTATGCCATTGTTTTCAATCTCCTCAACATTTTTTTTGTCAGGTTTAAGGCGCAGTGCCGACCAGACTCTGTGCAAAGGCCCCCTCAAGGCTGCCACCTCGCGGGGCGTCCTGGGTGGACTACTTTTTTCGGTTCCACTTACGTTGTGGTCCATTTGGATATACTCCTGCTTGCCTTCACGTCGTGCGCCAGTGATAGGGCGCCGGGGGTTTGGGGTGCGGTAACGGCAGCCCCAGTCCGTCGGGGGACCGCAAACTGAAACTGCGCGTTACCTTTTTGGGCAGTTGCCCGCCCAAAACAAAAGAGCCACAGGCCGAGCCCGTGACTCTGAATTGGAACGCGCCAACAAAAAAAGTCACGGGCGCAAGCACCGTGACCATTTTGCCGATTCGGGAGGGGGTCGGAATTCAGGCCGAACCGCCATCCACAGTAAGGATCACCGGTGCGTTGCTCCTTGGACGAAGCTCGCAGTGCAAAAGACTGCGACTCTATTTCTGATACGATCCATGGTTACCGGTCCCCCTTACAAACAGTCGGTGGGAAATTGGAACTCCCACCCGCTTCTTGCCAGTCAACTTGACACACTATAGCAGTACGGTTGAAGGCAGTCAAATCCTGGACGGCGCGAAGATCAGCGAGGGCCGGACGCATACTGCGAGAATTTGTTTGAGGTATTGAACAAGATTATGATTGCTGTGCATCAGCCGAAGTGGAGAATCGGGCGGGTGGGCTGTGGAGGGCAAACTGCTCACAGGCACCACTTCGAATCGATGCCACGATTTACCCGCTTGCAAGAGAAGAGGTTCCATGCGTCTGGAACGGTTGTACTGCCGCACACCTCGGCGGTCACCTCGGACAGTCCGGACAATGGGCGCCGATAGTGCTCCTTCAATCAGGCAGGGTGCATCCCAGAATTTGGATGGGAACAGTTTGGGAATTCATCCCAGCCGTGGCTGGGATAGTTTGCCGGCTCTTGCAGAGACGGAGGGCAGCCGCCAAGACTGGCCTTACCGGGAGGTCGGTTGGTTTTTTTTTGGGGGGGGGCCAAGGCAGGCACAAGGCCGGCGCCTGCGGGGATCTGATGGGACTGGCGGGACGGGGTCTGGCCAGGCACCTTCGATTAGCCACCTGTTACGAATATCGACACCCGGTCGATGAGGCATGTT
>JAPPKG010000591.1:0-2247 GCA_026914085.1 Caldilineaceae bacterium
AGTCACCACCTCATACGTGGGCATTCGGAAGACGGATGGCACCCAGGACGGCCTCATGGCTGTCCAACTGACCCTGCCTGATCCGGACAGCACGACGGCGGAGAACGCTGGCGACGCCGAGTCCCAACCGACCGCCACGATGACGGTAAGTGCCATTGAGTTCGGGTCAGGGGTCTACGCGGCCAACTGCGTCACGCAGGTCCGTTGGCTACGGATTCCGGCGACTCGCGCGATCGCGATCGTAGGCTCCGGCGAAGCCCTGACCGAATTTGCTGAACCCCGCGATGGCGGGATCTGTGCCGGCGACCGGCTCGTAATCTTCGACACGGTAACGCAAGAAGTCCGCCAAGTCATGGTTGGCGAAGCGGAGAAGCTCGACGTCTGGCTGAAGGGCGCCTCCAACAGCTACCTGTACTTCGGAGACGGCACTCGCGACGTGCCGTACCAGGCGTCAACGAAGATCCATGTCTTTGACGGAACGAGCGAGACCTTCCGGGAGATCGCATTCCCCAGCAATGCGGCCGAGCCCCCCGTCGCAATCGGCATCCCGTACAACAACCAGCTGACACAGACCGTAGACGGCCAGAGCTTGATCGTGGCGCTGGCGACCAGCGGCCCACCGCGGACCAACAACCAAGGTGTTCAGGTCCAACCGTTCCCGGGCAACGAGGGACTCTTGGCCGTAGATCTGGAAGCTGGAACCTCAACCGTCTTGGCCTTGCCGGAAGGATTCCTACGCGTCGAACTGGGGTCAGGGATCAACCAGCTTGCCCAGCAAGGCCGTCGCCCCTTCGGCGTCATGCCATTGATCGGAAGGGCGTTCGCTAACGCAAGGCGACGCGGGCAGCCGCTCTCAACTGGCATCGTGGCTTGGGATGTGGCCTCCGGCGACGCCACGGTGGTGGCTTTGCCGGAGGATGCGCGTTTCACAGTTCGCCCAGTGGGGCCCGGCCTAGCCCAGGAGCCCTTTCTGTGGGATCTCAAGGCGCCGTCCGCATCGTTCGCTCTCGGGGTCTACAACGAGGGCAGAGACCTGATTGGCGTGGCCGTGGTCGGTCCGGAAATGGGAGTTTCGGACGAACAAACAATGGAGCAATGAGATTCCATTTGAGCGACTTGCGCCACAGATACCTTCGAGCAGTTGCAGTCCTCGCGTCTGGAACTGTGCTGGCTATAGCGTCGGCCGAACCGTACCGGTCAGAGGGCTTTGTCAAGATCCCCGACAAAGTTGAATTGGACGCGGTCTCGGCGGTAGCTGTCGGGCCCGCTGGACAACTCTACGTGCTGCATCGCGGGGAGCCGCCCGTGCTGGCTTATGACGCTGCCGGGGAATTTTCTCACGGCTGGGGCGAGGGAATGTTCGGCGTCGCGCACGGACTTCGCGTGGATGCCGAGGGAAACGTCTGGGCAACGGATAACAACCTCCATGTGCTTTGGAAGTTCTCCCCAGAAGGCGAGGTGTTGGCCACTTATGGCGAGGCGGGTGTTGGCGGGGACGATGAGACTCACTTTCGGTCCCCTGATGACATAGCCTTCGCCTCGAACGGCGACATCTATGTTGCAGATGCGGGCAACGGCCGAATCGTGCGTCTGGCCGCGGACGGCAGGTTCAAAGCACAATGGGGCCGGAAGGGCAGCGGGGAGGGTGAATTCGCTGCTGCCCACGGCATCGGCATCGATGCGGAGGATCGAATCTACGTCGCGGATCGCGGCAACAACCGGGTCCAGGTCTTTTCCAAGGACGGTACCTTCGTGGCTGCGTGGAGCGGATTCGGCAACCCGTTCGGCGTTCAGGTCGTCGGTGATGAGCTGATCGTCACCGACGGGGATGCCCATACTGTCAGTCACTTGCGCCTAAGCGATGGCCGAATGACTCATCAATGGGGCGGGCCGGAGACCCTACTCCTGCCGCACTTGATGGATCACGATCGGAGCGGCCGCCTGTTCGTGACGGAGGTCAACGGCAAGCGAGTCCAAATATTCGGTCGGGTCAACTAGCCGTCGCGGGGCTGAGCATGCTTCACGTACAGATGCTGGCTAGTGGCGGGTCCGGTGGCATCTGCCCGTCGAAGTCGGTACTCCATTGTGCCTAGCCGGGGTCCGAAGTAGCACGTTCAAAGAAATCGCATGCTTGCCCGTTGCGCTCTTGACCTCTACTGGATGGCCCGGTACCTTGCTCGTGCGCAACATCTCTGCCGGTTGCTGCAACTTCAAATCGAATCGCTCGCCGATCGATCTGTCCGAGAG
>JAPPKG010000355.1:0-2246 GCA_026914085.1 Caldilineaceae bacterium
GGGGGGGGGGGGGGGGGGGGGGGGGGGGGGGGGGGGGGGGCCCCCCCCCCCCCCAAATTGGGGGGGCTTATTCGCCCCCACCGCCCAAATGCGAGGGGAGAGGGGAGAGAAAAACCTGCGCTCGCCTTGTCCGGCGTCACGCACCAAATAAGGCTTAGTAGTTGCGTTTCCTCTATTTTCTCATCACTGCTCAGGCATCAAGACTTAAATCGCATAGACGCTCTGGTCAGGGCTGCGGCCATTTTCGATCCTAGGCAGTAGCAGAACTCCCCACCTTCCCCAACACGACCCAGCCCAGCCTCCCAGGTCCAAATTACACGTTTTCAAAGTCATACTTTTCTTTGCGCACGCGCAGGTCGAAATAGTACAGAACGACCGCGGTGACGTAGAACGGCGTGGTGAAGATGGTCAGCAGAATCGAGGCGGCACCACTGAAACCCGGTTTCGAAGACTCGTCAATAGCCGGAAACACGGGCAACACTACAAACTCCATTGTCACTCCGAACAGACCGGCGACAAGTCCTAGAGGTATGGCCAAGAGCAAGGAATAGCCGACTGTGCGCAGAATATAGCCCCGGCTCAGATTCCAGCTGCGCGCCAAGGAGTCCAGCGGTCCCGTTTCCTCCACCATCAAGGCGACCTCGGCAGCCATCCAGCGAGCCGACAGATACGATAAGACAATCAGAGCCAGAACTCCAGATAGACATAATCCGATGCCCCCCAAGAGAACATCATCCAGCACTATCATGATTGCCTCAATGTCAGCAGGACCAGGCGGACCAGAGAATGCGTCAAGGATTTCACCCAAGGCAATGTCAGTTCTGATGAGTCCAACCCAAATCGGTATCGCCAATAGAATTACTGCACCGATGTACACAGCCGATGCAGCCAAAATCATTCCGATGTTCGCCAGGAGGCGACGCAGACCATGTTGGACGGCAGTCCTGACGGCAAGAGGACGCCCGTGCAGCAGTTCGACGCAGAGCGAAATCAGAGACAGGCTCATAATTGCTTCTACGGGGAAAATCAGCGTAAGGAAGAGAGTGCTGGTGACTGCATCTTTTACGAAAATGATGGCCAGTGCTGCAACCGGGAGATAGAAGATGGCGGCTGTGCGCAGGAAAATGCCTCTGTGGGTGGGGTAGAGGGTGATGGCCCGGGTCAGGAGTTTGCCGAAGGTTTGGGGGGTGGGGGTTGAGGTAGTGTGCATTGGGGAGGTGGCCGGTTTTTGGGCGGTGGGGGAGTAGTCTATTCTCTTTTGGTTTTGGGGGAGGTAGTTTTGCGGCCTTAGGGTCATTTTCGCCGCGTTTCTCTTTCTGACATTGTAACTGGGATTGGGTGAACTGTTTAGCTTCCATTTTGGGGAGGGTGCAGTTGTCTGAACTGTGATTTGGGGGGATTTGAGGGATGGGCTGTGAATACATTTCGGACCCGAATTGGCTTGTCTGAGAAGTCTCCTGAGGGAGTTTAGTGTACGTTGACCCAGCTGACGACACTTCACGCCTGCACGCTACCATGAACATATGCTAGAATCCTCCCATGGATCGTCGTAATGATTCGTCGTGTGAGTCGAGGACAATTGTAAGTAAACTCGCAAAGCTCCAGCAGCTTGGGAGAATATCTGTTTTTTGCATGATGGTTCCCAAAGATGCCTGAAGAAACAGTATGGAACGAGCCACTTGTCGAACAGACTGTGACCTATCACATTGAAATCGACGGACGACTGCTGCTTGTCGAGAATGTGCCGGCGAGGGTGAATGTTGAGACGGGGGAGCGGTACTTTGCGCCGGAGACGGTTGAGCGTTTGCAGCAGGCGGTGTGGGGACGGTGCCGGCCGGTTCGGACTGTTGAGACGCCGGTGTATGAGTATGGCGCGCTGGCCTGAGATTGGAATCTGCCTTCAGTTCGGTTTGCGAGATAGAGTGGGAGGGAAACACCATGACCACGAATCAACTCGCGCTAAGTAAAGATGAGGTCCGGCTGTATCATGAGCAGGGGTGGCTGGGGCCGTATACGCTGATCTCGGAGGGGGAGATGGCGGGGGTGCGGCAGAGGATTGATGAGGAGATTCTGGAGGTGGGGAAGGCCCAGGGGCTGGCGGAGAGGGACTATTTTCATAACCGGCATCTGGATAATCGATGCGTTTATGAGCTGCTGAGTCATCCGAATCTGGTGGAGAGGGCGGCGGGGCTGCTGGGGCCGCATTTGGTGCTGTGGCGGACGAATTTTCAGATTAAGGCGCCGCT
>JAPPKG010000043.1:0-2237 GCA_026914085.1 Caldilineaceae bacterium
GGGGGGGGGGGGGGGCGGCCCCCCCCCCCCCCACAAGGGAGGGCCGACTAGGCCCGACCGCACAACTGCAGTGGTCAGTGGTTAGTGGTTAGTGGTCAGTGGTTAGAGAAAGCCGGGATTTATGGACGATTGGAGGCAAGGAGTCGGAAGTCACCAAGACGCTGTTTTGGGAGATGCTGGCTGCAGCGCGGCGCATGGGTTTTCGGCGACTTTAGCCTTTTACGGCGCCCGCTGTGAGGCCTGAGACGATGTAGCGTTGCATGGCGAGGTAGAAGACGACGGGCAGGACGGAGAAGACGAGGCCGGCGGCCATGTACTGTTCGACGGGGGTCTGGGCGATGGCTTTGAGGGTGGAGAGGCCGACGGATGCGGGCATGAAGTCGCCGCTGCTGAGCATGATGCCGGCGTAGAGGTATTCGTTCCAGGCGAAGAAGAAGGCGACGACGGCGACTGCGGCGAGGCCGGGCGCGGAGAGGGGGAGGACGATGCGCCAAAGGGCACCCAGTTCGGTGCAGCCGTCGACGACGGAAGCGTCGAGGACTTCGTGGGGGACGTTGTCGAAGACGCCCTTGAGGATCCAGATGCAGATGGGGAGGATGAAGGCGGCGTCGATGAGGGCCAGGGAGGGGATGCTGTTGAGCATGTCTAGGCGGCGGTAGAGTATGTAGAGAGGGATGAGGATGAGGACTTCGGGCAGCATCTGGGTTACGAGCAGGAAGAGGCCGAAGAGGTTGCGGCCGGGCCAGCGCAGGTTGGAGAGCGCGAAGGCGCCGAGGACAGAGAGGGCCATGCAGAGAAGCATGGTCATGACGGCGATGAGGAATGAGTTGCGGAGCCACTTGGCGATGGGGTGTTCGCTGAAGAGCTCGCCAAACTGATCGAAGTAGAGCTCCTGGGGCAGCAGCGGGGGCGGGAAGTGGAGGATGTACTTGCTGGGCTGGAAGGTGCTGATCATCATCCAGTAGACGGGGAAGACGATAATCAGGGAGACGACGGCCACGGTGAAATAGAGCAGGGCACTGTTTATGAGGCGCCGCAGAGGGAGCCTGGAGGCTGCTGTGCGGGTGTCCTGTGCCTGGGCGACCATGTCAGGAGGACTCCTCGGCGCGGCGGACCTGCATGAGGATAAAGACGAGGGCGACAGCCAATGAGACGACGAAGCCGGCTACGCCGAGGGCGGTGGCATAGGAGTAGTCGTAGAAGCGGAAGGCGGTATTGAAGATACGGATGACGATTGTTTCGGTTGTGCCGGAAGGGCCGCCGCCGGTCATGAGGAAGATGATGGTGAACTGTTTGAAGGAGAATATGGCGGCGAGGACGACCAGCAGCTCCAGGGTTGAGCCGATGCCGGGGAAGGTGATGTTCCAGAAGAGCTGCAGCCGGTTGGCGCCGTCGACGCGGGCGGACTCGTAGAGCTCCTGGGGGATGGACTGCAGGGCTGCGAGGATGACGAGGCTGTAGAAGGGGAAGGCCTTCCAGGAGGAGATCAGCACCATCCATCCCATGGCGAGCTCGGGTACCTGGAGCCATTGCGGGTTCTTGGTGACGCCGGGGAGCATTCTGGCGAGGATGTTGACGACGCCGAACTGGGGGCTGAGGATCCAGATGAAGATCATGACGACGGGCACTTCGGGGATGGCCCAGGGCATCATCAACATGCCGCGGGCCACGGGGCGGAAGCGGAAGGGGCGGTTGAAGAGGAGGGCGGTGAGGAGGCCGATGGTGAGGGCGACTATGATGACCAGGGAGGTGAAAAGGAGCGTGACGCGGATCACTTTCCAGAAGGCGGGGTCGGAGAACATGCGCTCGTAGTTGGCCCAGCCGACCCAGATGGTGGCGGCGCTGGAGGCGAGCTCGATGCGGGTGAAGCTGCCGTAGATGCCCTGGATGATGGGGTAGACGATCAGGAGCCCTTCGTAGAGGACGATGGGGAGGACAAGTGCGAAGGGCAGGAGATAACGCCGGCGGAGGAGGCGGGGAAGCGCCTTAGTGGCGCCGGAGGGGTCCGCCAGGGCGTCTGCATCGACTGGTTGACTCATTGTGAGAATGAAGTGGCTGCTTGCGAGAGGTGAATTGGGCCTGGGCGTGCAGGCGATCGGTTAGCCGGTCGGAGCATGTCACGAAGCGGCAAGGCGAGGGGGATGCAAGTGAATGGTTTCGTTCGATCCCCCTCGCCTTATGAGCTATGAGATGCGGTCGGCCAGGTCTTCTGCCTGTACCTGAGCGATCTCCATTGC
>JAPPKG010000635.1:0-2234 GCA_026914085.1 Caldilineaceae bacterium
GCCCTCCGCACTGGTGAAGCCCCCGAATGATTCTTCAAGACCGGCCGCACCGGTCATGTTTTCGAACGGAATCGCCTTCACACCAGTGGAGACCCCGTACCACTCATCCAAAGGCCGGTCGCTCAGCCAGTTTGCACTGTTTGTCCAATCAGGTCCGTTCGTAGCATTGAACAACGCGATCAGCGCCTGCCGGTCTTCGCTGTCATCCTGTTCATCCTGTTCATCCTGTTCATCCATGACCGTAATCTCCACATCCGCCGCCACGTTGCCGGATCGTGCCGTGATCTGTGCGCTGCCGCTCGAAACCGCCGTCACCAGGCCCTGAGCCGAGACCGTGGCCACCGACGTATCACCGCTCGTCCACACGACCGTCGCGCCGGACAGCGGCTGGCCGTTCTCGTCCAGCACCGAAGCCGTTAGCTGCACCGTCCCGCCCGGGGAGGTCAACGTCGCCGAAGACGGCTCGATCAGTATGCGGACCGCGGACTGCCTGACCGTCAACGGGATGCTCGCCGACGCGCTGCCCGATCGCGCGGTGATCGTGGCGCTCCCGTTGGCTACCGCCATCACCAGGCCCTGTCCGCTCACCGTGGCCACCGACGCGTCGCCGCTCGTCCAGATCACGGCAGCGCCGCTCATGACCGCGTTGTTCTGATCGAAGATCTGGGCCGACATTGGCGCCGTCTGCCCTATGGCGTTGAGCGTAACCGACGAGGGGGTGATCGAAATCCGGGTGGGGACGTGCGTTACGGGTACGGGTGAGGGCGGTTCAGGCGCTTCGGTTTTCGTCGGGCTGTCCTTGCCGCAGGTGGCCAGCAACGGAAGGCTGACGGATATCAAGACAGCAAGTGCGAGGCGCCCGCGCCCGCCGCGTGAAGGAGTCTGTTTCGATTGATGCGACGGCCCTGATGTATTCGCCATGTTCCGTTCACTACTTGTATGGTTGATCATACGGTATCGCAGGCCTGTGAAAAGCAATGTCCAAAAACGTGAACAGTTTATGCAGTACCGCGACCTCAACCGGGACTGTCTAGACGTTCAGGCTTTCGCCGATGCGCAGGCAGGCCTCGTTCAGGGGGCAGTCGATTGTACTATCCCTACCTCCCGCGCAATTCGTAACCCTGCACCACCAGAATCTGATGCTCCCTAACGTCCAGTGGTCACAAAACGTCACATATCATGTGTAATATATCACGTTAAGATCATAAATGATGCAACTTTTTTGAGGATTTACAACTTAAAATAACATATACTGTAGAAGCTTTCCAACTGTAGAAGCTTTCCGACTGTAGAAGCTTTCCGGATGTTCTAATGGAGGGAACAGGCGATGCCCGGAGGAGTATATCGATTACTCGGCTTCACCGAGGTCATCTGTCTGATGAGCGGATTCGTGGCTTGTAGCGGTGATAGCGGGGTAAAGTCGGCATCCTGGAACTGCAATGTTTCGCTTCGCCTTGACTCCCTGACCGGAGAGGGCAGCGGCAGTGGCGCTTCACGTGACGAAGCTTTGACAACCGCCCTGCGGATTGCCTGTTCC
Organism: Caldilineaceae bacterium; assembly: GCA_026914085.1. Classification (GTDB taxonomy): domain Bacteria; phylum Chloroflexota; class Anaerolineae; order Caldilineales; family Caldilineaceae; genus Bin5. The sequence goes on from JAPPKG010000635.1 coordinate 1,538, forward strand.
AAACTCAATCTCGACAGCGAGCAGCGGAGTCAATGTGAACGAAACCTGGATTTCGCTTCTGTTCAGAAGATAGGCAACTTGACGATCGTTACTCCAGCCGATAAGAGCATCAGGTGCAGCGGTTCTTCATGACGCCCCAGGGAGTTCCGATATGCCGAATGGATCCCGTCTGTTTGGCGATATGTCTTTCCTATTCATGGCTGGGTTTCTTGTCGCTGCGTGTGGAAGCAACGGCAATCCCGTAAACTCCGAACAAAACACGATACCGCCACCAACGCCGCCGCCAACACCGCCGCCGGTTCAAAGACCTGCCTGTACCGTTGGCATGGAATTGGGACAGGGGGAGAGTTGTACATTCGGAAGTGCGGTGTTTGAAGTGCGTGATGACGGATTTGGCTGTGTGGGTGGCAGCATCTGCGCGGGAACGGGGCTGAATCTGAACAACTTTCGTGCCACCAAGATAACGGGCACATCACGTTGGAGAATCGACGGGCTTCCTTGACAGCGGAAGAAGGACCTTCCGGCAGTTGGCCTGATTAACGGGAACAATGGTCCCATGGGAGACAACATGCCAGGCACCCGGCCCTTTCATCGTATGACCCCATTTCGGGGCGTCTCACGTTTCATTCCGCTCCCGGTCGCGTGTCTGGTCCTCCTTGCGATGGTCACCTGCGGCAAGGACAGCCCGACGAAGCCG
>JAPPKG010000214.1:0-2229 GCA_026914085.1 Caldilineaceae bacterium
CGCGTCGCCGAACACCTCCTCGACCAGGGTGGCGACGTCCGGGTCATAGTCGTTAAGCGTCGAGTAACTCGCCGATAGCGAGGCAGGCATGGTTTCCCAGAACCAGAATCTGACCGCCTCAGCCCAGTACTCTCTGTAATTCGTTGCCGCGTAGAGACCCTGCCAGCGCCCCGCGTTCCTTGCGGCCTGGTAAAGGGCCTCGAGCCGCGTATTGAACGCCTCACCCCCGGATCGCTCATCAATTACGTAATGGATCATGTGAGCAAACTCGTGGACAAGTGTGCCACAGTTTGCGTCTTCTTCCGGCACGCCTGCCAGGAACAGATTTCCTGCCTTATGAACGTATCCGAGTGGAAGGCTCGTGAGGAACCAGAGTTCGGGCAGTTGTGTGATTCCTCCGCCCTCGGCATTGTCCGGGTATATGGCGATCCGAGCGTTGTTGGCGGCCAGATCGGAAAGCAGGTCGGATTTCGCTGAGAGCATGCTGGTAATGACGTCGCGCGCCTGAACCATTTTTTCATCAGACACTTCAGAGGGGGCGACCACGACCACGCCGCTGACGTCCAGATATTTCTGATAGAAGAGGTCAAGTTCGAGGGAGAGAGGCGGTGGTGGAAACTGGAGGGTGACGACGGCCGCGTAGACCCGATCGGACCAGGCGCCGCGCACGTTGTTGGCGTTGCGGGCGCGGACCTGGTAGTAGTAGTTGCGGCCGTCGGTCTGTCCTGTATGGGTGTAAGTTGTCGTGGTGATGACGCCGCCAATGGAACCCCACTGGCGGTCGAGGCTGTCCCACGCCCGCAGCTCGTAACTTGCAGCGTTCGACACTGCATCCCAAGTGAGCGTAATCTGGTTGCCGCTGACGGACGGCGTCAGGTTTTGCGGCACAGCGGGGGCCAACGTGGTTTCGGCGTTCGTGCATGTGGGCAGATTGAGACGATTGAGGTGAGCAGAAACGGAAGTATTTGAGTGGGACAGGGTTGCACCCGATGGCAGGCAGAGACTATTGCCAGTGAGGTTCAGACTGGTAAGGTTGGTCAGAACGCTGAAGTCCGGGACCGGCCCGGTCAACTGGTTGTCATTGAGCAGCAGCCACCTCAGGTCAGTGAGATGGTGCAGATCGAGGATGGGTCCGGTCAGCCGGTTTGAACTGAGGTCCAGGTTTGTCAGATTCGTGAGGAGGCTCAGGTCAGGGAACGGTCCGGTAAGCTGGTTGTCACTGAGGTCGAGCCTCGCCAGGCTGGTCAGGGCGGCCAAATCGGGGATTTCTCCGCTTAGCTGGTTATCATCAAGGCTGAGATACTGCAGCTTGTTGAGAGCACTGAGGTCGGAGATGTTTCCTGTCAGCTGGTTGGAGCCGAGGTTGAGATGCAGCAGGTTTGTAAGGGCGCTCAGATCAGGGAAGGCGCCTGTCAACTGATTTGAATTCAGACTGAGCTTGGAGAGGCTTGTAAGCGTGCTCAGATCGGGAAACGCACCGGACAACTGGTTGCCGGCCAGGTCAAGCTCCTTCAGTTTGGGGTGAGGGCTCAGATCCGGGATCTGTCCGGTCAGCTGACTGGAGCCGAGATCGAGGACGACGAGGTTCGTCAGGGCGCTGATGTCGGTGATGGAGCCGGTATAGCTGTTGCGGCCGAGATAGACGATTCTCAGTTTGGTGAGGGCGCTCAAATCGGGAAACTGTCCGGTCAACTGTGTATTGCTGATGGAGAGCCTCGTCAGATTGGTGAGGACGCTCAGATCAGGGAATCGCCCGCTCAGTTGGGTGTTGCTGAGACTCAGGCTTACCAAGTTGGTGAGAGCGCTCAGGTCGGGGACAGGCCCTGTAAACAGGTTAGATTCAAGGACCAGTATCTGCAGCTTAGTGAGGGCGCTGAGGTCGGGGATCTGTCCGCTCAGCTTATTGCCGGCGAGGAAGACATTTGTCAGGTTGGTGAGGGCGCTCAGGTCAGGGAGTGTCCCATTCAGTTGATTGTGCCCGAGAGACAGCCGCGTGACGTGACCGTAGCTGTTGGTGAAGACCCCGTACCAGGTACCGATCGGCTCGTCGGTCAGCCAGTTGTTGTTGCGCTTCCAGTTGGCGCCGTCGGTTGCGTTGTAGAGGGCGACAAGAGCAGCCCTCTGTTCGGGCCCGGCGACCGTGCAGGACGGCAGGCTGAGGCCCTTCAGGTAGGACTCCACATCGCTGTTAGGATGGGACACGCTCGTTCCATCAGGCAGGCACAGTTG
>JAPPKG010000348.1:0-2225 GCA_026914085.1 Caldilineaceae bacterium
CCCAGAGGCTGGACAACGGTGCTGCCCGATCTGCCGGAGGGCCTGCCCCCTGCTCCCGGACAGGAACCTATTGAAATCTCGATTACGCGACGCGTGGACTCTCAAACCGCTTTTGGCGAAGGGGATTCGCTGGATAACAATCCCTGGTCGCGCATGATCGAGAAACTTTTCGGCGTCAAGCTCACGTTAGCCTGGAGTTGGTCGTCGGGTGACGAACAGACAACCAAGTACAACCTGGCCATGGCCAGCGGCGATATGCCCGACTACCTGGAGACTGTGCCGTCCAACATCTTCCTCAAGATGATAGAGGCCAATCTGCTGGAGGATATCACCGACGCATTTGCCATGTATGCCAGCCAGAGCTGGCAGGATATCTGGGCGCAGCACGGCGACCTTCCCTGGATCTATTCCACAGTGAACGGCCGCAAATATGGGTTGCCCTTCGTAGCGCAACAGGCACAGAACGACCACATCCTCTGGTATCGGAAGGACTGGTTCGATAAGCTCGGTCTGTCCGTCCCGCAGACGCTTGACGAGTTGCACGATGCTGCCCTGGCGGTGGTCGAAGCCGACATCGGAATAGGTGCGCCGGGCACCACAGTCGGCCTGCTGGCCAACAGGTCCTATGGCGCCAATTGGTTCGGCAGTATTGATCCGATTTGGGGGCCCTACGGAGTCATTCCGCACCAGTGGAGCGAGGTCGGAGGTGAATTGGTCTACGACAGCATTCGCGAAGAGATAAAAGAGCCGCTGGAGCTCCTGAGCCAGTGGTACCAGGACGGCGTCTTCCGCAAGGATTTCTTTACGTTCAGCACTTCGGACTCGATCCAGGACGTGGCATCCGGCCATTGCGGCATCCACTACACACCTTCGTGGGGCGCCTGGCTGGATACCGTGCGCAACGATCCGGAAACGGTGTGGGCATTCGCCGACAATCCGGCCGGCCCCAATGGCAACCGCGCACGTAACACCGCGAACGCCTTTTATCCTTCGCCATTCTGCTTCCGCAAGGGAATGGAATACGTGGAAGAGATTTTCGAGATTACCAACTTCATGCAGGCGTTGAGCGAAGAACCCGACCGGCGCTTTCACGGCTGGGAGGGTCACGACTACGAGTTCCAGGAGGACGGTTCGGTAGCTACTACGAATATCTTCTGGAAATTCGCCGCCATCGGACCAGTCGGCACTCGCGGCAGTGGCAACATCGACCCCGCAAACCGTGCCAACGAGATCCGCTATCAGTTGGAGTGGGCCGACATTCCTGTTGAGGAGCGGGACGCTTACCAGACATTGTCGCTGGAGGACCCGACCGGTGTGTCCATAATCTCAAAGGAGGCGCTCCTTTTCATCCTGGATACAGCCGAACAAGGGAAACTCAGCAAGTTCCAAAGCCTGCCCACGCCAACAATGATTGAGCGAAACAGCGACCTCAACAAGCTGCAAGACGAGACGATCCTTGGCATCATCATCGGCGACAAACCGATGAGCGCGTTCGACGAGTTTGTCGAGCAGTGGAAAAGCCAGGGCGGCGATCAGATAACGCAGGAAGTGAATGAATGGTGGGCGGCCAGGTCTTGAGTGAGCAGGTGTCGTTGACGTTTGTTTGACCAGGAAATTGCGGGCCTATCGCGTTGTCCGTCTACGAAGGAGACAGTGAGGCAACTACTGGGGCACCCACAAGGGGTGCGCCTACAGTGTGACGGCTGATTGGAAGGAAGTGTCGACGAGCCCTAGCTACTGACCTGGACTGCGGGCACCAGCTCAGAAGCGGCGGCCACGGAAAAGACGATCTGTCCGTCCTGTTCAGCAGCGAGGACATGATCGCCGCTGCCCACACGGCCGTCGAGGATTTCCAGCGCCAGCGGATCGGCCACAGTGCGCTGGATAGCGCGCTTGAGCGGACGGGCGCCGTAGGCCGGGTCGTAGCCGTCCTGAACGATCAGGGCCTTGGCTTCGGTGGTCAGATCGAGAGTTATGTCGCGGTCGGCCAGCAGGGCGCACAGCCTTTCGAGTTGGATTTCGGCAATGCCCTCCAGGTTACCGGCCGACAGGCTGTGGAAGATGACAATCTCGTCGACGCGGTTGAGGAATTCCGGCCGGAACTGCTGGCGCATGGCGGTCATTACGCGGCGCTCTACCTCTTCATCGAGGCCGGCGACGTCGAGGATGAACTGGCTGCCGACGTTGCTGGTCATGATGATGACGGTGTTGCGGAAGTCGACGGT
>JAPPKG010000487.1:0-2225 GCA_026914085.1 Caldilineaceae bacterium
TCTTGGGCGCGCGCGGCGCCTCGCGCACGAACTGCCACTTCATGCCCGTGGGGAATCCGGCGCCGCCGCGGCCAGCCAGCTTCGACTCCTTGAGCGCGTCAATCACATCGGTCGGGCTCTGTCCGGTCACAGCCTGGGTCAGTGCGTCGTAGCCGCCGCTGCGCCGGTAGCCGTCCAAGCTTTCGCGCTCCGGTTCGCGGATTCCGGCGAAGACGCACTCTTCACGCCCTCCGGGGTTTGGCACCGGCAAGGGGGAGGAGATCCGCCGTTGCAGCGTGTGGAGCGGCGGGCTAACCACGAAGGTTTCGTGGCCGATCAGAAGCGGTACCGGGTCGTCGCAGCGGCCCGAGCAGGGCATTTCCTCGGCACCATCGAGGCTTTGGACAATCTCAAGCGCGCCGCGCTGGCGGCAGACAGGCCCGGTGCAGACGCGCGGCCGCTGCAGGCCTCCCTCTTCGCGTGCAAAGTGGTGATAAAAGGTGACCGTGCCGTACAGGTCGGCCAGGGGGATGCGTAACTCCTTGCCGATTGCTTCGATCGCCGCGGACCCGATGAATCCGTCACGATTGTGAAAGGCATGGAGGATGGGAAGGAGAGGGCCGGGCTCGCTTCGATATCTGTCAATGAGGGCCAGGTCGGTATCCGGGACGACGATGTTTTCGGTATACCCGCCCGATCTCTGTTCTTGTCTGGTCATAGCCTCTTGCGCTGGATCACGTCATCGATCTCATGGAAAGTGCACTAAATTTTACCAGTTCATCGTCGTTATCCCAACTGCTATGCGCTATCACCGCCTGGCAAACGAACTCAGATACTCCTGTCTGGATACACCACGAAGGGCGCTCACAAGCGCCGCCTCAATCCGACTCGATATGCCTGTTGCGGCTATGTCCCGAAGTGATTCAAATGTCCTGAGGGAGTGCGGCAAAGTCGAGGCGGGGCGAGCGCGCTGCGCGGCTCTTTCGAGACCGGCAAGTTTACTCACTACTTGCTGACTCTTCATCGGCGTACATGTCGAGGATTTTCTCTATCTCCGGGTCCAATTCCGGCCAGCCGAAGGCAGCGGGGAAGTGGTCGGAGGCAGGGGCAGACTGCAGTTCGCGGCGTTGGAGTTCGACAGCGCTGGAGAAGAGGAGGCGAAGAGAAGGGAGCAGGGCGCGTGCTTCCTGTGGGGAAAGGTTTTTCAAGTCGGCGATATCCAGGGCGGCAGCGGAGTCCTCGATGATTTTCTCCAGGCGGTGCAGGCGGCGTTCGCGGGCTTCGGCTTCACGGGCGGCCTCGAATGCGGCCTTTTCTTCGCGGTCGGCCTGGTCGTAAGCCAGAGCGCGTTCTTTCCAGTTCCATTCTTTGGACACATTGCTGACCGCCCCTGAGTGTTTACCAGTGCTGCCTGCCCAAGCGCGGAAGGCACCTGACAGTGAGCGAGACGGACCCAAGTTGAGATAGACGTGGAAGCGATCATACCATTCGGGGGGTTCGTCGGGCTGCTGTTCCCAAGGTTTAGGGGCGGTTTCGTTGGTCATGACAGGAGTATAGCACATATGAACGTATTCTGCAAGTCTGGACGTGTTTCGACGGATTATGACGGACTATGACGTACTTCGACGGAGTGTTTTCTTTTTTCTTTGGCTCTCAATGGAGATTTTACAGTCATCCCCCTCGCGATATCTGGATGGACAGTGGCAAAGGATTGACGCGAAGTTCAAAGATTTGCGGCGGTGTACTTTCGCCTTCGGATATTCCGTTGTCAAGCGTAATGGATTCTCAGGGCCCAGGCAATCGCTACTTGATTCAAGAGGCATCTGGATCCGGCCGTGGGCGCCCACAAGAGGCGACCCTACATTGGGCTGCTCGGAAACTACAGACTCAACGCAGTTGTGCACTCCACAGATGACGGGTGTTCCCGCTACCGATAGTATAACACGAATCTGGCGGCGTTTTGTCGGTTTGTTCAGAGGGGTGCATCCCAGATTTGGGGTGGGAACGGTCTGGCGGGGAATCGGTGACAGCGGTGGCTGGCGCTGTCTACCGTCTTTGGGCGAGACGTAGTGTGGGCGCCAGGCCTGGCCGTACGGTGGATTCCGTCCGTTGGGGAGGGTGCGAGGGCAGGCACATGGCCGGCGCCTGCGGGGATCTGATGGGACGGCGGGACGTGGTCTGGCCGGGCACCTTCGATTAGGCACCTGTCACCAATGTCGACACCCGGTCGATGAGGCATGTTGTTG
>JAPPKG010000007.1:0-2224 GCA_026914085.1 Caldilineaceae bacterium
AACCGTGGGCACCGGGAGTCAGGTCCTTGACATCGGCCGAGATCAACACTCCGTTGGGTCCCTGCGCCAGGGTGACAGTTCCCATTGGCATACCGTCCGGGCCCGACATTGATGCCACCGCAGTAGCACCCACCCCGGATGGCTCATCCTCGCCACAGGAGGCCAGGATCAGAGGGATGAGCGCCACCAATGCCATGAACGTCCATCGTGCCTTCACTGTCTCCCCGAATTCTAACCTCGATGACCACGTGGCAGTAGCGACGCCCTTGTCCGGTGGAGCGGGAACCCGCCGGAGCTGGCTGCCTAGTGGACCCATCCGGTACTCTGGCAGCCAATGGATGGAACCTACTTTCTCTACACGGATGGCGCCTCTCGTCGGGGTAGTCCCGGCCCCGCAGGCATAGGAGCCGTGTTGTACAGAGGTGATCCAGGGGATAACAACCATGTGGACTATCTGGCGCGAAGCATCGGCCGGGCCACCAACAACGAAGCTGAATATCGAGCAGTTGTCGAGGGCTTGAGGATGGCGAAACCCCACGGACCCCGCCGTTTGGTGTTGCGTTCCGATTCAAACCTGGTAATAAATCAACTAACCGGGCAAGCCCGGGTGAAAGCGCCAAACCTCAAAAGGTCCCACAGGGAGGCGAAGAAACTAATAGAGAGCTTTCCTGAAATAGAGGTGGAGGACATCCCGCGAAACTGCAATCGCGTTGCCGACCGATTGGCTAATCTAGCGCTGGATCTTTTCCTCCCACCGCCCGGCTTCCCTGTGGCAAAGCCGGTGTTGGGCGATCTCAAGATCGTATCGATTCTCTTGTAGCTCCGCTTGAATGTCCCCTGTCCCCACGCTGCCACTATGTCGGGAACGAACTTCTCCTGGCCGTCTCTAGGCCCATAGGGGTTAGGGCTTTCTCGCCACCGCCAACCGCGAGCCTCCTTTTTGGCCTTTTTCAGCTGTGTTGTTGGGCGATGGTTGGTTGGTTGGTTGGTGGCCTGGGCCACCAACCCTCACCTGCGGCTCAGCAGGGGCTCCACAATTGGCTCCACATTTGGTTCGGCGGTGCCCGATCTGCCTAGCTGAGGATGCATCCAAGCGGTTGATCAGGGCATCGTTTCCAGCGCCCGACGGTAAAATGCGGTTCATGCCTGATAGCCATGTTGACTATTGGAACCACATAGCGGTCGATCCCGAGGTGAGGTTCGGCAAGCCCTGTATCGCCGGAACCCGGATCGCGGTCAGCGACATCCTCGAGAAAATGTCCTACGGCATGACCGAGGAAGACATTCTCTCCGAGTGGGACTATCTAACCCCGATTCAGATCAGGTCCTGTCTGGCGTACGCATCCAACGGCCACCTGACCACGGCGTAGCCGTTCCCAACCATCCGGCATGAAGTTGCTCTTCGACGAGAACCTCTCTCCGCAGTTGCCTCGCCTCCTATCGGATCTCTACCCGGGTTCCGCCCATGTCGTTGCCTTAGGCATTCACCAAACCGGGGATTCGGGGATTTGGGAATATGCAAAGGATTTCGATTTCATCATCACCACCAAGGACTCCGACTACCTCGAATGGAGCGAGACCAGGGGGCACCCGCCAAAGCTCGTGCTGGTTGAACCCGGCAATCAGCCTACATGGGTCGTCGAGGCGGATCTCCGCAACAGCTATGACCGGCTGGAGCGTTTCGGCCGCAACGACGAGCCTGTCCTGAGAATCTAAGCCCGGCTAAGAGGAAACCGACAAGCCGAAAGGGGATCATTTTCGCCCTTTCCCCGGGAGCGACGCTCACCTCGCCGTCGCCGAAGCCAATGGCTAGGCAACCCCAACCATGCCACCATCAAAGACGCCCCACCCGGATACATCCTCAGCCAAAACGGCCTAACTGGCCCACCTGTTTTAAATAAGTGGACCAGAGGCCTTGGTGGCCTGTGGGCCACCACCTGTGACCTGCGGCTCCCTATGGGCTCCACATTTAAACCCGGATGGCTCCACATTTGGCAGGGTTTGCGGTGCCGCGGGTTGAGGCGGGCCTTGCCTCTAGACCAGTGCGTATCGGTCGTCGACTGTTTCGGGGGAAGGTCTGCAAGTGAGTCCGGGTGTTATAGTGGCAAGTAAGTTGTAGTCACTACTATTTCCTAGGTGGTCGCATGTCCTCGAAGCTACCCCTTAGCATGTCCTATCGCGGGGTGGGGGCGACGGTTCCTGTTGGTTTGGGCCACATTTTAGG
>JAPPKG010000102.1:0-20853 GCA_026914085.1 Caldilineaceae bacterium
GTACGCCTGAGCGGTTGGCAGAGATGAGGGAGGCGCAGAGGCGCGCAGGAAAGGGCACGGGCTACGACAGACATTGCCGAAATCTGTCTGATGAGGAGAGAAGGCAGTATGAGGCGGAGGGCGCAGCATACGTCATTCGCTTCGCGGTACCTTTGGAAGGCGTCACTGTTTTCAACGACCTGCTGCGCGGCGACATTGAGGTGGAGAACCGGCAGTTGCAGGATGAAGTTCTGCTCAAGGCGGACGGAATGCCGACCTATCATCTGGCGGCGATGGTGGATGACAGGTTGATGGAGATCACGCACGTCCTGCGAGGCGAGGAGTGGCTGGCGACGGCGCCGATTCACAAGCTGATCGTTGACGCTTTTGGCTGGGAGATGCCGGTTCTGGTGCATTTGCCCGTGATTCTGGATCCGAGCGGCAAGGGCAAGATGAGCAAGCGCAAGAAGATGGTGGCGGGCAAGGAGTTCCTGGCACTGGTGCACGAGTTTCAGGAATGCGGTTATCTGCCGGATGCGATGTTTAATTTTCTGACGAACGTGGGTTGGAATTTCGACCCGGACCAGGAGGTGTTCAGTCGCGAGGAGGCGATTAAACGGTTCAGTTTGGAGGAGATCAATCCGTCGGCTGCGGCGCTGCCTTACGAGAAGCTGGACTGGCTGAACGGGCTTTACATTCGCGAATTGACGCCCGCGGCACTGAAGTCGGCTCTACTGCCGTTTCTGAGCCGGCAGCTGGGTGTATCTGAGGCCGAACTGCGTTCTGACCGCAAGTTGGATATTCTGGTCCCGGTTATTCAGGAGCGGATTAAGCGGCTTGACGAGGCGGCGGACTGGATCGACTGGGCCTATCAGGAGGCGGACACGATTACTTACGCCAGTCCCAAGCTGTTGATTGGGCGGAAGCTGGACGCGGCGCAAAGCGTGGACATGTTGCGTGCAGGGGCAGAGCTCTTGACGGAGGTGGAGCCGTTTTCGGCAGAGGCGATTCAGGAATCTTTTCGCGAGAAGGCAGAGGAACTGGGTGTGAAGGCGGGCAGCTTTTTCGGGCCGGTGCGCGGTGCGATCAGCGGGAAGAAGGTGTCGCCGCCTCTGTTTGAGAGTATTGAGGCGCTTGGTCGTGAGGAGACGTTGGAGCGGCTTGCTCGTGCGGTGGCGTTTTTGGAAGAGCATATGGAAGTGGCGAGCGGTTGATCGAGGACGCACCCGGGGGTCCGACGGCGGTGAGGAGGCTGGTTGGGCTCCTTTTTGCGGGGAACTCAGGTGGGTGCTGGATTTGGTTTGGGGGTATTGAATGTGTTAGGATCCGGGGCGTGAATCGTTGCGATGGGGGATAGTTTAATCGGCAAAACGCCTGACTCTGGATCAGGTAATCGGGGTTCAAATCCCTGTCCCCCAGTTAGAGTTTGGTTGCTGTTCGGTTGTGAAGGTGCTGGGATTGCAGCCGTAAGCGAGAGGACTGGTTCAAAGTCTTATGACCGCCGCCGTGGCTAGGCGGCGGTCGTGTGTTTTTAGGGTAGGGTGCTTGGTGGTGGATCGGAAGGTTGCGGGTTCGAGGCCCGCTTGGCGCCCTGGGTGTAATGTTGAGTCTCGCTCACCTGGGTGGGTCTGAGGGACTCAACCGGCGTGATTCCTGCTTATTGAGGTCCGGGGACGGTGCAGAAGGGCCAACCTTCTATTGCTAGCGGGCCTCGCTCGTGACTACAGTGGGTAAAGGGATCGTGGTCGGTGTATAACCATGCTCCCTGATATGCAGTATGTAGAAATCCACGGCTCGCCGCACAAGCTCGGTTCGGGTTAAGCCGGTCTGGCGCTTCAGGTCTTCAAGCTGCTCGACCTGCTGTTGCGTAAACTATATTGGAGCCACTTTCCTTTTCAAACGGTCACCTTTCGATTGCAAAGTCCGAAAGTAAGATCTTGGGCTCAATCACTGGCCGCCCAGTGCATGCAAATGCCAAAATTCGCGGCCAATTTAGCTCTAACTCCAAATGCACAAAGGGCAATGAGAGGAGGATCGTCCTGTGACAGTCGACAACCTTGACGACAATCACTTCCCTGATCGAGGACTAAGGCCCGCTGAGAGACTCGCCGGGATGGACTTACCTAACGGGTGGAAGGTAGAAAGCGCGCATTTTCCAGAAAAGAATTCTACCGGTGGGCAATTCTCTGTTCAATACATTGTGTCATCTGAGAGCGGAGACAAAGCCTTTCTTAAGGCTATGGATTTTGAAAGTTCCTTAGCGAGCGTCTCCCCGACGGACAAACTGTACGAGACGATTCAGAACTTCCGCCACGAGCGACAATTGAATCAGATATGCGAGAGTATGACCCGCGTTGTGAGATTGCTTGATTCTGGAGAAACACATGTCGATCCAGCAGACCCCTATTCCGCGGTCTTTTATCTGATATTCGAGTTGGCTGACAGCGACATCAGAGCACATGTTAGCCGCCAGGACCAAGACGACGTCGGGCATTTGCTACAGTTGATGCATCAAGTCTCGGTGGCTTCACAGCAGCTCCATAGCGCTAAGATATCCCATCTTGACATTAAGCCTTCCAACGTTCTAGTTTTTCGTCAATTAGGGGCAAGACTCGCAGACTTAGGCAGGTCAATTGTAAGTGGCCAGTCGTCCCCAGTCGGCTCCTTTGCCTGTATGGGCGATATGAGATACGCCCCCCTCGAGTTACTGTATGCAAACGTCCGTCCTGAATGGAAGGACAACCGGGAGTCCTGCGACTTCTATCTGCTTGGAAACCTCTTATTCTTTCTTCTGACCAGTTCTTCCCTGACGCAAATGTTGTCAAACAGGCTTGTAAAGCTTGACTCTTCTCTTCATTACGGAAATAGGGCGATGTCTTATGATCACGTATTTCCGTATGTAAGTAGGACGTTCTTTCAGATTATCCGGGAGCTCAGAAGCGATCCGCGAGTTGACTACGTGCCAGAAATTGTTGATGTCGTCAGACAATTTTGTGATCCCGATCCATCACAGCGTGGGCTTCCATTGAACAGAGGGGCTAGTAGATACTCTCTACAGCGGTTGATATCAAGACTAGATCTTCTTCACAAGAGAAACAGATTTTCCCATTTGCATTCGACGCGGTCGGGCAAGGAGTTGCTATCATGAAGGGATTCACCGAAAACGAAAGGCGGAATGTGATCCCGAGATGGAGGACATTTGATGAAACTGCCAAGCTGGGTGAACTTGAACCCAGTGCCAGGCAGTTACAGGAGTCGCTTCATTCGACTTCCCACGACCCCCTTGCTCAAGCAAAAGCTGACTGGGAAAAACACAGAACCATTGGACACGCGGCGGACTTAGTCGGGGCCGGTATCTTTTTGGAAAGATCGCATGAAGTTCAAGAAGCCATAGAGTTTCTGCGGTACCGCGAATCCCAAACTTCCATATGGGTGAAAGAACTCTTAGAACAATTCTCTTCCGAGTCCGAAGACGATGTTTCCACAATTGAACCTGCTTCTATCCAACAACGTGCCATTCGACGCGTACAGAATCTCAGACCGCTCCTCCGTGACGAACCCAAAGACCCAATCACCCAAGTTGACATCGCCCATGCCTTTTACACCCTGGGAAACAGCGAGAGTGCATCAGAGCACATGATTGTCGCCCAACAGCTCGCCCCGAACAATCGGTTTGTTCTCCGTTCTGCAAGTTGCCTGTGGACTAATATGGAGGAGTACGACAGGGCATATGACGCCCTCATTCGTTCAGACGGAGCAAAAAGTGATCCGTGGCTCATGTCTGCAGAAATCGCTGTAGGAAATGAGTTGGGTAAGAGTCCCCAGTCCATCAAGAGGGCGCTAAACCTCATAAATGACGAAAACCTCTTGGACTTTCACCGAAGCGAATTAGCGTCAGCCGTAGCGACCGTGGACTGGAACCATGGGTCCGAAAGGAGAGCCAAAAGGCTATTTGATCGATCACTGAAAGATCCGACTGAAAACAGTCTTGCTCAAGCTGTAAGTGTGTTGTCGCAAGATGCTTCTTTTAGTCTAAGCGAAGACTTATGGGATCGTCCAAGAGTATTTGAGGCAAAGGCTCAGGACGCTTACCTAAATGAAGATTGGGAACATGCGGTTGAACATTGCCTACAGTGGCAAGCTGATCAGCCTTTTTCCAGCGGAGCCGGCATATCTGGCTCATTTATTTCATCGGCGGCGTTAGACGATTTTGAGCTATCTAAGCAGTTCGCCCAAACAGGGCTTGTCGCTAATCCAGATAATTTTAGCCTGCTAAATAATCTTGCCTTCTCTCTAATTAACCTCAATGAATTCAGCGCAGCCGAGAAATACCTGTCCAGAATTAACCTTTCAAGAATCAGCGGCGTGGAACACGATGTGGCAAGGATTCTAAAGTCCGCCACTACAGGACTCCTGCATTACCGACAAGGAGATGTGTTGGCGGGACGCAGGAATTATCTTGACGCCCGCCGTCTGGCCGGAAACCTCCAGGCAGGTTTCTCTAACCTGGAAGCCCGAGCCACAGCTTTCCACGCCATTGAAGAAGCCCCCCACCTCAGTCCCAACGATCACCAGATAATCGATGAGGCCATTGACCTCCTGATTAGAGAAAGAGACCCAGCCTGTGGATTCCTGCTGTCCAAACTCAGAGCCATAAGAGACAATAAATGACAGTTAAGAACATGTCATGGGCTGGGGTCGATTCTTGGCCAATGCCCTAATGCATACACATGAGTCTGCACCTGAAGGAGCTAGAGCCTTAAGTCGTGCAACCCGCGGACAGGTGTTCAAGATCTGGGGAGATCCTGCTGAAGGTTGCCAAAATGAGCTATGGATAGAAATCCCTAACCACAAGTCCACCCATGAAGCGAGTTCTCCATTTCCTCTTCTACCTTCTAATCGTCGTGGTGGCTGTCGCAGCAGTCGTTGTGTTGCCTCGGCTCTGTTTGCAGATTGGAACGCTGACGGCAAAACAGTTCAATGGAGTCAGCCAAAAAGTGCAGACGGAACCAATATGTGAAGGTATCGCAATTGGTGCCAGCGGTTCTCTGCTAGCTGCCCTTGTTCTAGGACTTAGAGAGTGGATTCGGCAAGAAAGCGCCCGGCGCCAAGAAGTTAATTACCTTCGCAGCCTGCTGACTCATGGCAAAGATCGAGTGATGGCTGCTAAGGACACTTATCACGGAGGAATGAAAGCGTGGATGAAAGCGGATGAGCTTCGGGCTGCACAATTCAATCACATGATGAAGGAAGTTGGTGTTGCTCTGGAAAAGAGGATAGTATCCTTGTCCCCTGAACAGAGGTATGAATTGTACGATACTTTGGATTGGTATCACACTAGTGGGTTGCATGCCGTGGAAAGAGAAGGACAAGTGGAATTCACTGAAATTCCTGAGCATCTTGAAGGCAGGTGGCCCACTAAGACTATGAAAGTCGATCACGCGAAGAGGTTTTTTGAGAATCTACAATCGATCAAGTGGCTGAAGTTCAAAGCTGAATAGGACATTCGGCCGTATTGCTTCACTTTCAATCCATTCGCGGTGGGCTCTGAGAGCGACTGCTGAAGGGTCATTCCCGGAATTGGCAAGGCCTTTCAGATTTGGGAGCATGTAATCTGCACCTTGTGACGCACCCTCACCTGTAATCTCTTTCATAAGTCAGTTGAATGGGAGCCCATCATGCCATCCTCAATCGAATGGACGGATGAAACATGGAACCCGGTTACGGGCTGCTCACGCGTATCGCCAGGTTGCGATCACTGTTACATGTTTGCCCTCTATCCTCGGCTAAAGGGCATGGGCGTCCGTGGCTACAGCACGGGACCCGATAACGTCCATTTGCTTCCCGAACGCCTGAGGACTCCTTTGTCCTGGAAGAAACCTCGCCGGGTATTTGTGAATAGCATGTCGGACGTCTTCCATCCAAAGGTACCGTTCGACTTTGTACTAGAAATGTTTCAAGTGATGCAAGAAGCGTCCTCACGAAGTGGTCACATTTTCCAGATCCTGACGAAGCGCCCAGGACGCGCAGTCGACTGGTGGCAGCAGCACGAGGAGTGCTTTCCCGACGGCTGGCCTTCTCGTGTCTGGATTGGCACTTCCGTCGAGAGTCAGAAGTACGCCCCACGACTGACCGTGTTGGGTCGTCTTCCCGCGCCAGTAAGGTTTGTATCGGCAGAACCGCTACTGGATCAACTGGACCTGACCTTCTGGCTGGAAAGAGGAGTGTTGCAGTGGGTTATCGTCGGCGGCGAAAGTGGCGCTGGCGCGAGGGCGATGGACATAAGTTGGGCACGCTCTCTGCGTGATCAGTCTGTTGGATCTGGCGTGGCATTTTTTCTCAAACAGTTAGGCGGCGTTCGCAACAAGCGCTCAGGAGAATATGCTCTCTTGGATAGTAAACTCTGGCAGCAATTTCCCAATACGGAAGGAGGGGCAAGATAATGCCGCCGAGGACAACAACGTGGCAGCTCGATGATCATACGTTAGGAAAACATAGGGTGCTAGAAAAATACATGGAAGCCTGGTTACCCAAATTGCTTGGAGGCAGTCGCCAAGTATTGTTTATCGACGGTTTCGCCGGTCCGGGTGAGTATAGTAGAGGGGAGAAAGGGTCCCCAATCATCGCAGTGAGATCGCTAACTGACCATTCGGCGTACAGTAGGATGCGTGGACAAATCACTTTCATGTTCATCGAGAAGGAACCGGAGCGCGCACAGCATCTTGTAGGGGTGGTAAGGCGTTACAAAGACAAACTCCCGGAAAATAGCATTCGTATCTACAACTCTACATTTTCTGAGCAAATGACGAAGATCCTCGACAGCTACGAAAGGTCTCTCGGGGGACTCCCTCCTGCATTTGTAATGATAGACCCCTTTGGGATAAAGGGAGCTCCAATGAACGTTATTCGCCGGGTACTGGCTAGGCCCAGTACTGAGGTTTACATATCATTCATGCACGACTATATCAAACGTTTTCTGGGCACTCCGGAATTCGAGAGTCATCTTGACGATCTATTTGGCTGCTCCGATTGGCGCGAAGGAAAAGACGGCACCGATGGGAAAGATAGAATGAAGTTCCTACATGAATTGTACGAGAAGTGCCTTAGAAGGGCGGGCGCGAAATACGTACTTAAGTTTAAGCTATATAAGAGCGAGAGGCCCTTCTATACAATCTTCTTTGCTACGCAGCGTTTAGAGGGCTGTGACGTAATGAAGGAGGCAATGTGGAAAACGGCGCCATTCGGAGACTACAAATTTAAGAGCGGCACGGCCAATCAACTTACGTTGGGGATTGAGCCCACAGACTTTGAACCATTGAGCACAGCTCTTCTAGACGAGTATAGTCACGGTGAGTGGGTAACCATAGATGAAGTTGAAGAATTTGTGATGAGCGACAAAACGGACTACCATACTGGCCATCTAAAGAGACAAACCTTGCTTCCAATGGAAAGAGCCAACATTTTGAAGGTAGATTCTGATGCCCCAAGAAGCAAAGGACATTATCCGCCAGGAACACGACTATTGTTCCAAAGGCCATGGTTCTAGGTGTGCTGACTCATTCAATAGTTTTCAAATCCAGTTGCGCGCGCGAGACACCCCCGCGGGTTCCCGAAGGCCACCTGCCAGCTTTTTGATGGGGTTATCCCTCGCGCTGCCGCTCGCTGGCAGTCTTGACAGCGTGGCACTGCTGGCACAGCGGTTGAAGGTTGTTGCGGTCGTGGGTGCCGGCTGGCAGGGGCACAATGTGGTCGGCGAGGACGGCTGCGGTGACGCGGCCAGCTTCGGCACAGTGGCGGCACAGGGGTTCGGCGGCGAGGACCGCGTTGTGGATGCGGCGCAAGCGCTTGTCGTAGCCGGGCAGGGTGGGGGGCGGGCGGCGGCCTGGCTGGTGGGGACGGCGCTGCGTGCTGGAGACGGGGCAGACGCTGGCGCGCACGGCACCTGCACAACGTTTGTCACTGGCTCGGGTAGTCGGGGTTGAAATCCCTGTCCCCAGCTCCATTCCAGGGTGCTGGCAGCAGTACTGATATGAACACCGCTTTCTCCAGGGGGAAAGCGGTGTTTTTCTTGTTGGAGGACGGAGGCCTCAGTTTCTCAGTCTTCCGGTTTATAAGAGGCGCGGAGGGAAAGGGGCACTGGTTTCGGTCCTAGCGATTGCGGCCGTATTCTTCGTGGCTGCTGACCCAGTCGAGGGAGCTGATGGCGGCGGCGAGGGAGAGCTCTCCGGCCAGGACTGTGCCGGCGACTATTTCGGCGAATTTCTTGACTTTTCCTCTGCCGGTACAGCCCAGTAGCTCGAGACATTCGCGCTGCGTCGCCAGTGCGGTGCCGCCGCCGTAGGTGGCGACGATGAGCGATGGGATGGTGATCGAGATGTAGAGATCCTTTTTGTCGGTCAGTTCGACGTAGATGATGCCGGCAGAGGATTCGGACACGTTGGCGACGTCCTGGCCGGTGGCGATGAAGATGGCGGTGATGGCGTTGGCGGAGTGGAGGCCGTTGTTGTTGACACCTGCGAGAATGGAGCCGACGTTGGCGACGCCGTAGTGGTAGAAGAGCTGCTCGGGCTGGACGCGCATGTTCTGGATGAGTACGTCGCGGGGTATGACCGCTTCGGCGGTGACGCGCTTGCCGCGCGTGCGCATGATGTTGACCTGGGAGGCCTTTTTGTCGGTGGCGAAGTTCGACTCGAGGTAGAAGCGCTTGATCTCCTGGC
Source organism: Caldilineaceae bacterium (assembly GCA_026914085.1). Classification (GTDB taxonomy): domain Bacteria; phylum Chloroflexota; class Anaerolineae; order Caldilineales; family Caldilineaceae; genus Bin5. The sequence continues at coordinate 8,697 of JAPPKG010000102.1, forward strand.
CGTCGTAGTGATCGAGGATCCAGGAACAGGCGGCGAAGGTGGCACGGCCCACCATGTTCTGGCCGCCGGCGTCGCCTGTCTGGTAGTTGAACCGGAGAAAGGCGAATTTGTTTGACTGGTAGGGATCGATGTTGTCCAGTTTGGCTACGCTGGAGGTGGCTTCGGCCTCCTCTCTGATTGGGATCATGTTCCTGCCAACCCAGTCGATGAAGTCGCGGGCGCCGCGGGCATCTTCAAAGACAAAGACTGGCGCTCTTTGCATGGCGTCGGCGACGACGGTGCACTTTACGCCGCCGGACAGATTGAGCAGCTTCATGCCGCGGTTGTAGGAGGCGACGAGCGTTCCCTCGGTCGTGGCAAGGGGAATCAGGAAGTCGCCTTTGGCGTGTTCACCGCAGACAGTGAGCGGGCCGGCAAAGCCAATGGGCACCTGGGCAACGCCGGTGAAGTTTTCGATGTTGCCCTGCGTTTCGTGGGGGTCGAAGGAGTATTGCGAGATGTGTTCAAGTGAGTGGCCCGTGTAGTCCTTCACAAAATCCTGGCGAGCCCGGATGATTTCATCGTTGTAGTCGTCGTCGCGGTCGCGGGGGATTCTGGGGGCGTCCACCTTCTCGGATATGGCGTCATCGACGGAGAATTGGATGCGGCCAAAGGGTGAGGTCTGGACACCGATTTGGATTTCGTGGCGCCCCATGTCGAGAGGCGGGATCCGGGCGGTGATGAACACTTCCTTGCGCAGGGGAAACTCCACGGGTTCGCCGCTATTGACCTGATCGGGGGAAACGACATGCCCTTCGCCGAAGTCCAGGGTCAGGTCGTCATTGGAGATTTCCTTGCCGTCGATGCTGATGCCATGGAAGGCGGTCAACCTGGCGTCGCTCAGGCGGTTTTTTATCGAGAACTGCACGCCGCCCTCGGTATTCTGCAGGCTGGCGTATGTATACAGGCGCTTGAGCAACATTGATGGAATCAGTGCCATGGGGCCTCCGTTTGATACCTTCTGATGGGATAGTGATGGATGGGTGGAGAGGGGAAGTTCTGAAATGGTCCAGGGGGACCAGTTGTGTCTGTTGGTACAACCGCACCCAGGACGATCATGCCACTAGGGCGAGTTTTCACGCGACTGCGCAACGTGGATTCCTATGTCGGTGCGCCAGACGGCGCCTTCGAAGCAGATCTGCTCTACTGTTTGGTAGGCTCTGTCGACGGCTGCCTTGAAGTCGGGGCCGGTAGCGGTGACCGAGAGAACGCGTCCGCCGTCGGTAAGGAGGACGGGCCGGTACTCAGCGTCATCACGGCGATCTGACTCGTCAATTTTGGTCCCGGCGTGGAAGACAAGCTGGCAGCCGTCGAAGTTGGAACTCTCAGGCAGGCCATGGATTGGCTTGCCGGTCTCGTAGTCATCCGGGTAGCCACCTGAGGCCATCACCACGGTAACGGCGGACTCCGCAGACCAGTCGGGGTTGCAGCCGGCCAGCGTGCCATCGGTGCAGGCCAACATCAGTTCCACGAGGTCGCTTTGGAGCAGAGGCAATATGACCTGGGCTTCGGGGTCACCAAAGCGACAGTTGAATTCGAGTACCATGGGGCCCTGCTCCGTCAGCATCAGTCCCGCGTAGAGGAGTCCCTGATAGGGAGAGCCTTCGGCGGCCATTCCGGCGAGGGTTGGCCGAAGGACCTGGCGCTCAACTGTGTCCAGGATTTCTTTTGTTGCCAAGGGAGACGGGGCAAAGGCCCCCATACCGCCTGTGTTGGGCCCGAGATCGCCGTCGAGCAGCCGCTTGTGGTCCTGCGCCGCGGGAACGAGTCGCAGGTTCACGCCATCGCAGAAGGCGAGTACTGAGAGTTCGGGGCCGTGCAGCCGCTCTTCGACGAGGACGGTTGTGCCGGCGTCGCCGAAGCGGCGCCCCACCATCATCATACGCAGCTGTTCGACGGCTTCTTCGCGGCTGGCAGGCAGGAGGACGCCCTTGCCGGCGGCCAGACCGCTGGCCTTCAGGACAGGGAGGTCATCCAGGTCATGAACGAAGTCTGCCGCGGATTCAAATTCTGTGAAGACACGCGCCCAGCCGGTGGGAATCCCGTGGCGGTTCATGAATGCCTTTGAGAATGCTTTTGAGCCCTCGAGTTGGGCAGCGGCCTTGCTGGGCCCAAAGATCTTCAGTCCGTCTGCAGCGAATTGGTCAACGATCCCTGCTACGAGCGGCTGTTCCGGACCGACGACTGTGAGATCGACCCGATTGTCAAGCGCAAAGCGCCGTAGGGTCTGCGAGTCGTCGACGGGGACGGGGATATTTGTGCAGGAGGGAGTCCCGGCAGTACCCCCGTTACCGGGTGCGGCGAAAATCCGGTCAACGTGACTTGATTGCGCCAGCTTCCAGGCCAGGGCATGCTCCCTTGCGCCGGAACCTATGAGTAGAATGTTCATGTAGCAGTTCTGTCGGGGGCGACGGGGCGGTCAGTCGCCCAGCACACCGGCGAATCTCTCTTTTTCCTTCAGTTCCAATTCCAGTTCCAACATTGGGGTCTCGAACGGATAGTCACCTGTGAAGCAGGCGTTGCAGTAGCCGTCCTGCGCACGCAAGGCGTCCATCATGCCCTCGACACTGAGGTAGTACAACGAGTCGACGCCAATGTATTCCTGGATTTCAGCCAGATCCTTTTGCGCGGCGATCAGTTCCGACTGGCTGGCCATGTCGACGCCCATGAAGCAGGGGAACCGGATTGGGGGGCAGGCGACTCGCATGTGAACCTCGGCTGCGCCGGCATCGCGCAGGAGCTGCACCAGGGGTCCGCTTGTGTTGCCGCGCACGATGGAGTCGTCGACGAGGACAACGCGCTGGCCCCTCAGGTTTTCGGGCAAGGGGTTAAACTTCATTGCCACGCCGACCTTGCGCTGGCGGTCGGTCGGTTGGATGAAGGTACGTCCGATATAGCGGCTCTTGATGAGGCCCTCGCTGTAGGGGATGCCGCTTTCCTGTGCGAATCCGATGGCGTGCGGTGTGCCGCTGTCGGGCACGGGTACGACGATGTCGGCTTCCAGTGGGGCCTCGCGGGCGAGCTGGCGGCCCAAGCCCTGGCGCACGCGGTGGACCAGGCGACCGCCGAGCATGCTGTCGGGGCGGGAGAAGTAGATCTGCTCGAAAGTGCAGAATGCCGCCTTCTCTGCCGGCACTCCCTGCACGACTTCATACCCGTCCTGGTCAATGCGGACTATTTGGCCGGGATCAATCTCCTGTATGGCGCGGCCGCCGATGGTAGCGAAGGCGCAACTTTCCGATGCGATGGCAAGGCCGTTTTCGAACTCTCCCAGAACGAGAGGGCGGAGGCCCCAGGGGTCTCTGACGCCGTAGATCGCATCGCGGGTGAGGATGGTGAGCGAGTAGGCGCCCTCAGCAATGGTCATCATCTGGCGAATGCGTTGCAGCCAGGTACCGCGGGCACCGGCGAGCAGATGGATAATCAGTTCGCTGTCGGTCGATGTTGACAGACCAACGCCGCGCTCGAGGAGCTCTCGGCGCAGCTGCGGCGCGTTGACCAGGTTGCCGTTGTGGCCTATGGCAAGCGGACCGTCGAGGGTCTCAAGGATGTAGGGCTGCGTGTTGTTGAGGCGGGGTGAGCCGGTCGTGGAATAGCGCGTGTGGCCAATGCCCAAGTGGCCTTTCAGGTGATGCAGATTGTCCTCGTTAAAGACTTGAGAGACGAGACCCAGCCCTTTGTGAATATGGGCGGTGTTGCCGTCGCATGTGGCGATGCCGGCGGCCTCCTGGCCCCGGTGCTGCAGGGCATAGATAGCAAAATAGGCCATGGGGGCGACGTCCAAGCCAGGGGCGCTGATGCCAAAAACGCCGCATGCTTCACGGGGCGAGTCGAACGGCGGCATGTTTGCAGCTCCTTGAATAACTGAGTGCGTTCAGTTTATGGGGAACGTACTCTCAGAAACAACTCGGTGCATGGCGTCCGGCCGTTTGCCAGATTCAAGACTCAGTCGCGCTGCAGGGCGGCGCGGGCCTGAAGTCCAATGTCGAGAGCCTCGGCAGTTGTGGCGGCTGTGACTGTCAGGTGGCCCATTTTGCGGCCCGGTCGAGGCTCGTGTTTTCCGTAGAGGTGCAGCTTCACGTTTGAAAAGGCCAGGAGGGCCTGCCAGTTGGGCTCACCGTTTTGCCAGAGATCGCCAAGCAGGTTCAGCATGACGGCCGGACGCAACTGCTCGGTTGATCCGGGTGCAAGGCCTGAGACCGTTCGCAGCTGTTGTTCGAACTGACTGGTTACGGCGCCCTCGATGGTCCAGTGGCCGGAGTTATGGGGGCGAGGGGCGATTTCGTTAATCAAGAGACGCCCGGTTGACTGCGACTCCGAAGCCGTAGGGTCTTTGGCCGCGCTTGTGTCCGGAAGGCAAAAGAATTCGATGCAGAGAACGCCGGTCAGTTCAAGAAAGTCACATAGCTGGCAGACCAATCTCTCAGCTTCTTGGGCAACGGCCGGTTCCACGTCTGCCGGGGCGATGGTGACGTCGAGAATGTGGTTGACATGGCGGTTTTCAACCAGGGGATAGGCGGCAAAGCCGCCGTTCTGCCCGCGTGCCGCCACGATCGACAGTTCTCTCTCGAAGTTTACAAACGCCTCAAGAACGCTTGGCTGGCTTCCAAGAGAGTTCCAGGCGGAATCCAGCCTCGTGTCGCGTTCAATGCGTATCTGCCCTTTTCCATCATAACCGAATGCCGCGGTTTTGAGAATGGCGGGATAGCCGATTTCGTTGACGGCCTCTTTCAATTCGGATGTGTCGGTAACGAAGCGGTGCGGGGTAACGGGAAGTCCTGCCTGGCTGAGCATAGACTTCTCACGCTGGCGGTTCTGGGCAGCGTGGAGGATAGGACCGGAAGGGCGGACTGGCACGCCTTCGGCTGCAGCAGTTTCAGCGACGAGGGAAGGGACGTTTTCAAATTCGAATGTCAGCGCGTCTACGCCGCGTATGAACGAGCGGACGGCTGCTGTGTCGTCGTAAGCTGCGGCGAATTCGAAATCGGCGATCTGGCCGGTTGGGCTGTTGCGTTCAGGCGAATAGGCGTGAATGCGGTAGCCCATGCGGCGGGCCTCCATCGCCAGCATCCGTCCCAACTGGCCGCTGCCGAATACGCCAATGGTAGAGCCTGGCGGGAGCGGCGCTTGGCGAGCTTGAGCCACTGCCTTACTCCTCCGCGCCGAGGCGTGTAGCAAGCACCTGGTTGGCGCGCGATTGGCGATACTCCTGCAACTGCTGCCGCAGATGCGGCCGGGAAGCCCCCAGGATAGAAATGGCAAGCAGCGCTGCGTTTATGGCGCCGGCTTTGCCGATGGCCATGGTCGCCACGGGTACGCCGGCGGGCATCTGAACGATGGAAAGGAGCGAGTCGATGCCGTTGAGGGCCTGGCTCTGAACGGGCACGCCGATTACGGGCAGCAGAGTGTGGCCGGCGACCATGCCGGGCAGGTGGGCGGCGCCGCCGGCGCCGGCGATGATTACCTCCAGGCCGCGTGCGGCTGCGCTGCCGGCGTATTGGCTCATCCAATCGGGCGTGCGATGTGCAGACACGACCCTGCACTCGTGCGGCAGATTGAATTCGGCCAGCGTGTCCGAAGAGAACTTCATGCACCGTTCCCAGTCGGAATCACTTCCCATGATCACACCGACGAGAGGCGCGCTGTCTGAGGCTTTCACGGTGAGCAGATCCTGATCTCTAGAGCTGTGCTATTGCTGCCCGAAATAGGTACGGAGATTCCCGGTCACGCGTTCGGCCACCGGGAACCGGCCTGCAGCAAAGGACTGGGCTGTCAGGCGTTCGTAGCATTCCACGTAACGCTGGCTGGCTTGGGCGGCCAGTTCCTCTTCCAGGGGAGGAGGGTGTCCATCGCCGATGTAACCGCGTTCGGCGTAGGCCAGTCGAACGAACTCCTTGTCGAAGTTTTCCGGTTCTTCAACCCTCAGTTCCTGGCCACCATTGCGCTCGCTGCAGGCGCGGACCTCTTCATAGCTTGACATGGTCCAGAAGCGGCTGGAATCCGGCGTATGGATTTCGTCTATCAGAAGGAGCCGGCCATCGTCGGACAGTCCGAACTCATACTTGGTGTCCACGAGGAGAAGCCCTCCACGGGCTGCCACCTCCTGTCCGCGGGCGAAAAGGGCCAGAGCGGCAGAACAAACTTCCTCCCACAGGTCATCCTCAACCAACCCCTTCTCCACGATTTCTTTGCTGGTGATAAGCTCGTCGTGGCCGCCCTTCGCGGCCTTTGTCGTGGGCGTGATGACGGGCAGAGGCAGTTGATCGTTCTTGTTCAATCCGTCGGGGAAGTCCATGCCGTAGATGGTGCGCTCGCCCTGGCTGTATTGATACCAGAGGCTTGTCTTGGTTACCCCGGAAATGAAACCGCGGACGACAACTTCAACCGGCAGGGTGCGACACTTACGGACAATCGTCACGTTCGGGTCCGGGGACTCGATAAAGTGATTGGCCACGATGTCCTGAGTCTGTTCGAACCAGAAGGAGGAAAGCTGATTGAGCACCTGTCCCTTGAAAGGAACGAGGCCGAGGATGTGGTCGAAGGCAGACAGGCGATCGGTAGTGATGAGGATGAGCCGGTCGTCGCGCGCGTAAATGTCACGCACTTTGCCGCTCTGCTTGGGACCGAGAAAGTCCACGTCGAGTCCCGGGAAGGTCTGTTCCAGTAAAGCCGGGTTCATGGCGTGCTACTCCTCTGTGGGAATGGATTCGCCTGCTTCGCTGCGGCCGTTTCTCAGTTGGAGGCAATACCAATCATAGCACGAAAGAGCGAGAGGCCCAGCCCCTCACTTCTACCAAGAGGATTCTGAATCGGATCGATATGGTCCTCGGGATGGGGCATCAGACCGATCACGTTGCCGGCGCGATTGCAGATACCTGCGATGTCGCCAACGGACCCATTGGGATTGAGCGGATAGCGCCCGGCAGCCGGCAGTCCTTCGGCGTCAACGTATCGAAAGGCGACCAGCCCCTCGGTTTCCAATCGCTTGAATGCTTTGTCATCGGCAACCTGGAAATTGCCCTCGCCGTGGGCCACAGGGCAGAACACCGGCCCCTCTACGTGCGCCAGGCACCCGGCACGCGTTCCTTGCTCTACGGCCAGATGGACCCAGCGGCACTCAAAGCAGTTGCGGGCGTTGTGCGTCAAGGTAACTTCCCGTCGCGAGACTGACTGCTGAATTGCAGAAGGGTTCTCGCCATCGTCGGCGTGGCCCGGCAGAAGGCCCGCCTTGACCAGCGTCTGAAAACCGTTGCAGATGCCTAATACTGGCTTTCCCGTGCCGATGAATTGTGTCAACTCTTCGTGAAAGAACACCTGTAGATCCAGGGCCTGGCGTACGCCGGCCCCGAGGGCATCGCCGTAGGAGAATCCGCCGGGAAGAACGAGCATGCCAAAGTCGGAGAAGCGACGGACACCACGCCGCAACTGATTGATGTGAACGATATGAGGGGAGGCGCCGGCAAGCTCACAAGCCCGAGCTGCCTCGGCATCGCGGTTGGTGCCGGTGGCGTGGAGGATCAGGACGGGCAGGTTCATAGCCGCAGAGGTGGGGCGCAGTCTTGTCGTACAGAGATGAGATGCAAGACTATCACGCGGTTTCAGCCCCCTTCCAGGCTGAGAGGATTTCGTCCAGTGACAGGTCAAAGATGGGCTGCCGGTCGATGGCCACAGAAATCATTTGGGAATCGGTGACAGTGCCGATGAGCGCAAGTGGAATGTCCGACATTATGTCCTCGAATGTCGCTCTGTCGGCGGGGGTCACTTCCAGGAGGAGTCGACCGTTGGATTCGCTGAAGAGCGGGACGTATGGGTGAGTCAGATGGCTTTCATTTGCGGCCCCAATGTCCACGGCCGCGCCCAGGCGTCCGCCGAGGCACATTTCGGCCAGGGCCACGGCCAGTCCGCCTTCGCTGAGATCGTGGCAACTTCGGACGAGGCCGGCCTGCATGGCTGCGTGGACTGCCCGATAGCGCTTCAGGGGCTCGGCGGGCATGGCTGGCGGATCGCCGCCATCCCATTGTAACAGCTGGCTGAGGAGAGATCCCCCCAGTTCTTCACACGTTTCTCCCACGATGAATATGTGGTTTCCCGACTGCTTCAGGTTGGATGTGCAGGTGCGACGCATGTCGGGCACGATGCCCAAGGCGGAAATGAGAAGCGTCCCCGGGATCGGCTGGCCTTCGAACTCATTGTAGAGGCTGTCCTTACCGGATATGAAGGGGGCGTTGTATGTGACGGCGGCGTCGTAGCAGCCCTGGCAGGCGCGCACGAGGGCGCCCAGCCGATCCGGGAAGGTGGGGTTACCCCAGCAGAAGTTGTCCAGAATTGCGATCTGATCCGGGTCTGCGCCGACTGAGACGGCATTGCGAAATGCTTCGTCGACTGCACTGACGGCCATGGCGTAGCAGTCGCGTTTTCCCAGCAGAGGATTGATGCCTGCGCTGAGGGCGAAAGCGCGGTGGTGGCCCCATGTACCGATGGGCTTGAGGACTGCGGCGTCTGAAGGTCCGTCCATGTGCGGGCCGACAAAGGGACGGACGAGGGTACCGCCGCGCACTTCGTGGTCATAGGTGCGAACGATTTCTTCTTTGCTGGCTACTGTAGGATGGCCCAGCATGCGGACGAGGAGTTCTTTGGGCTCGGGCTGCGGGTGGATTTTTTCCAACACGGACTGGAGTGTGGGCAGGTCCGGATCAGGCTCGTGGTAGTGCGCTGTCCGTTGCGGGAGGGGAAGCCCATCGTGCAGGAAGGACATGGGCAGCTCGGCGACGGCGCGGCCATCGTAGTGCACGCGCAGCCAGCCATCGCCGCTGAAGCGGCCCAGGTCGCGCATTTCGACTTCCCAGAGGTCGGCCAGCTCCTGGAGCTGGGGCATGTGGGCGGGGGGTACGGCCAGGACCATTCGTTCCTGGGCTTCGGAGAGCCAGATTTCCCATGGCGTCAAGCCGGGATATTTCAGTGGAACGTCCTGTAGCTCAATGTCGACGCCAAGCGCTTCGCCCATCTCACCGACGGCAGAAGAAAGACCACCGGCGCCGCAGTCGGTGATGGCGTTGTACAGACGCTTGTCGCGGGCGGCTTCGACCAGTTCGATGAGCCCCTTTTCGGTGATGGGGTCGCCGATTTGGACGGCGCTGCCTGACTCCGAATGTGTGTCCTGGGTCAACTCTGCGGAGGAGAAGGTTGCGCCGTGGATGCCGTCGCGACCGGTGCGTCCGCCGAGGACTACGATACGATCTCCCTGCTGCGGTTGTGTGGGATGTGTGCCCTTGGGCAGCAGGCCGACGGCGCCGCAGAAGACGAGGGGATTGCCGAGGTACCCTTTGTCGTAGATGACGGCGCCGTTGACGGTCGGCAGGCCGAGCTTGTTGCCGTAGTCGCCAATTCCGGCGACGACCCCCTCCTTGACGCGTGCCGGGTGCAGGAGGCCTGACGGGAGCTCGTTGGAAGGCAGATCCTGGGGGCCGAAGCAGAGGACGTCGGTGCAAGCGATAGGCCGGGCGGAGACGGCGATGATGTCGCGGACGACGCCGCCGATTCCGGTGTTGGCCCCGCCGAAAGGTTCGAGAGCAGAGGGGTGATTGTGGGTCTCCACTTTGAAGGCGAGATCGAATTGATCATCAAATTCGATGATGCCGGCGTCGTCAACGAAGGCGGAGCGCACCCAGGGACGGTTAACCTTTTCGGTTGCTGCCTCAATGTAGTTGCGCAGGAGACCCTGAATCTCGTCGAATGAGATGGCTTCACCGCCGGCCGATCGTCGCGTAAAGGCTATGTCGGCTTTGAAAGTCTTGTGTACGCAGTGCTCGCTCCAGGTCTGGGCGAGTGTTTCGAGTTCGACATCGGTGGGATGGCGGCCGATCTCGTCGTAGAAGCTCTGAATCTCCCTCATCTCTTGTGCGTCCAGGGAGAGCAGGCGGTTGCGACTGCACACGAGAAGCTCTTCTTCGGAAAGACCGGTCAGCGGGACCTGTTCCACATGGTCGCGGGCAACGCTGCTGTGGCCGAAGAGAGGTTCGATAGCGCCGATGCTGTAGCGCTCGATGGTGTCGTTGCAGAGGAGATCCTGGGCCAGCCTGTGCAGGTCATCCTGGGACAGCTCACCGGTCAGGCGAAATTGGGTGGCGGTTGCAGCCACCAGATCGTTGATACCGAGTTCAGCGGCGCCGCGTTCGAGGACGCGGGCGGCCACGTCGGTTACGCCTGGGCGCAGGGCGACCTCGATCACATAGTTTGTTGTTTCAGCCGGGGGTTGAACAGCACGGCTTTCCCCTTTCGTGGGGGGATGAGGAACAACCCGGGCCAAATCGGTGACGGGATCAACCAACAGAAAGGCGCAAAGTTTTTCGATATGGGCGGGGCCAGGGAGTTCAGATGAGTGGGTTGTCAGGAAGTACAGATTTGTCCGGCTACAGGAGCGAAGTGAATCGATTCCCAACCTGTGTGCAGCGGCCGTAATCCCGGGTTCTACCTGGCCGTTTCGGTTGGCGACTTCAATGCGGAGAATCTTCACAGCTTTCCTCTGCACAAAAAAGACCCGATGTCATGCTGGGGTCAGACCGCCAAATGACATTGGGCTCTCTTGGCGCCGCGGATGCTGGTTCGGCCGGCCAACTGGGCGGCTCCACTGTACCCCCAAGGGGATTCGAACCCCTGTTGCAGGCTTGAAAGGCCTGAGTCCTAGTCCTCTAGACGATGGGGGCGTGCTGGAAGTAGGCACGAGGGCAAGTCTACCAGAAACAGGGGTGAGTGGTCAAATGCAGCGCGCTGAAGTTCGCTTTGGAAGAGTACTTTCGTCGACGCTTTTTGGCCTTTAGGAAGAATCCATACGCTACAGTTACGGGCTTGAAATCTGACGGCTTTCAGGACTCCGGCTGCGGATTTTCCAGAGCTCAACAACCAGATTGGAAGGGAATAGGGAGGGATCAAAGTCATCGGTTTCCCAGGCATCGCAGCCTACGCGGGCGAACAGTTCCTCGATGGTTCTAGATGAATGATGTTGCGCTTCTTGCACTAATTGGTGGAGATAGACAGCGGACGGCAGGATCACGGGATGGCCCATTTCGTAGAGGGCGAAGGCGGTGCCGCCGTTGCCGAGTGCGGCCAACATGTCGTCCGATTTCTGGTGGATTGTCTCGCCGGCATGTGTGGCGTGTACGTCGAAGCGAAAGGCGAAATGGCTGCGGAGATATCCCTCCTTCAGAAGGAATTCCCCGATGCGTTGGACGGCGCGGTTTACCGAAGCCAGGTCCGCTTCGTTGCGGAGAGAGAGGGGAAGCTCCAGGGCCAGGTGCTCTGAAAGCCTGGAAAAGAAGTGCGCACCTACCTTTTCGGCGAAGTCGCGGCGCGAATGCCTAAGTGCGTCGCCGCTGAAATGGGAAGCCAGTTTGCGGTAAGCCGACAGGAAAAAGGCAAAGGACAGGGCGTCGAATTCCCCTGACTGAAGCGTGCCGAGAGATGTGGCCGAGGCGAAGTCAGCGGCAATGCCAGGTCGGGCCTGCCTATGGTATACAAGGGAAATGTATTCCTCGACTGTATATTGAACGGAGTCAACATCGTCAGCAGGGGACGAAAGGGCATGCCACTGGCTCGAAATGGCGTCCGCCATCATGGCCAGGAAGGATTCTCCTACCGGCCACCAGTCCTGAAATTCAGGGTATGGGTGCTGAGAGACTACGTTTGAGAGCGTGGCCGACATGGGTTGTATTCCCAGGTGGACGGTCGCGTTCCCTGATCTGTTCTGACTTGTAATATCATATTGTCAGGGAGACACATGAATCCAATACAGGCATTTTACTCCAAACCAAAGGCGAAATGACAATGAAACTACTAATTCCAGTCTTGATCATTGCAATGCTACTTGCAGGCGCCTGCGTTGCACCGGTTGCGCAGCAGAGTGCTCCCAGCAGTGGAGGTGAGGGGGCAACTGAGGCTGTAGACGACCTGCTGGCGGAGATCATGTCACGCGGTACGATTCGGATTTCGACGGACCCCAACTATGCGCCCCAGAGCTTTCTGGATGAAGAGGGCAATTTTGTGGGCTTCGACGTGGACGTCGCCAAGGAGATCGCCAGCCGGCTGGGCGTCGAAGTGGAGTTTGTGACTCCGGATTGGGACC
>JAPPKG010000533.1:0-2216 GCA_026914085.1 Caldilineaceae bacterium
GTTGGCGATGACGAGCGCGGCCTGGCATGCAAACATGACCAGGGTCTCTTCATCTTCGGAAGTGAACTCAGCACCGGCCCCAATCTCGCCGAGAAAGATGTTACCGACGCGTTCTCCTGCGTGGAGGATGGGCGCCGCCAGGAAGCGAACTGGGCCAATCGCATTCCCAGGCAGGGGAGGTTCGGGAAGGTTGAAGGTCCTGATGTGGCCGATGAGGTCGGGAAGGCGAAGCGGTTCCGGGATATTGCCGACGTGTTCGAAGAGTGTCAATGCATCGGGCAGGTCCCACAGGCCCTGGGCTTCCTGGGCAGTCATGCCGGAGGAAAGAAAGTCATCGGCCTGTCCCGTTTCGTCGAGAAGCGTGAGCACGCCGTAGCGGGCACCGGTGAGAGAGCAGGCAGAGTCGAGGACGCTTTGCAGGACGGCGTCGAATTCAAGGCTCTCGTTGATACGCAGGCTGGCCCTGCTCAACCGGGAAAGGCGGTCCCGCAGCGCTTCATTCTCCTGTATCAGCTCGTCGGCGGGCTTCATCTATGTCTCCTTACTCAACATTTAGGTGCGCCGCGGGGGTCCGACGCCGGCTCAGGGGCCATATGGGTCCTGGTTGGGGCCGCGTATGGCCCAAACGGCCCTCATTCTACCATCTGGAGAAATGTTGACGCAATACTGATACGAAAAAAGAGGCAATCTACATACAAATGACATTCCCATGTTGTAAAATTTGGAGTCCGCGGCCCGTAAATCGGGGCGGATACCTTCGTTGATCAGATTCCCGGCAGGGCGGCATCGACAACATTAGTACCAGCAGGGCAGGGAGGCCAGCCGATCCCCCAGCGGGGCCAGGCGTAAGACACACTATCCAGCACACGAAAGCTGACCCAAAGAGGAGGCTCCAGCCGTGAAGCGCGCCAACCTTTACGCCCTGATCATTGTCACAACGTTACTCCTCCTCTTCTGTCTCGCCGCCGCCGCCGCCAACGCCCAGGAAGTCGGCAACGGCGAGAGTAACGTCACTCAGCTTGGTGGACTCATCGATGAGCTGTTCGCCCGCGTCGCCAGGCTTGACGAACGCATAACCACCATTGAAGACGCAGACCAGCAGGACGAACTTTGGGATACATTAAATGACCTTGATCGCCTTGTCGGCGCCCTTGAGCTTGAACTGCTCTCTGTTGGGGATATGTCGGATCGTCTGGCCGATCTTGAAGCCATCTGGGACGGGCCCGGACCTGCCTACCTCGACAACGGGCACTGCATCCTCGCCATACCCGGCCCTGGCGGACTCCGCCTCACCCTGCAGCATGAGACAATTGTCCGCTACATGGCCCGGTTCGACGCCTTGCCTGCCGCTTACAACGTGCATTCCGTTCAGGTCGACCCTGAAAGCGGCGAAACTCTGATCTTCTACGAGACCCGCGATGAGAGGCCGCTCTACGTGATCGAACGCTGGCACGGTTGCGAATTCCGCGGCAGCAGCGACTGGATGGCGGCCGAAGGATAGGGCATCTGCCCGAGAGGGAGGCCAGGCCCGCGGCGGCCACCGCCAAGGCGGGACCGGTACGCCGCGAGGCTGTCGTTCTGCTCATCTTCTGACTGTTGGGAACGGCGGACCCAAGTAGTTCCCGGAGGGTACGGGGAGAGAGGAAACCTTGCCATGAAACGCACTCTGATCCTTTTCGCGTTACTGATTACGCTCGCGCCCGCCCTCCTGTTCGCTCAGGACGACGTAACACTTGAGGGACTGAATAACAGGCTGCAAGCCCTATCCACCGACCTGGTTATTCTCGCCAAGGAGCTCAGAAGGCTGAATGAACGGGTGACCGCTCTGGAGGCACCGCCCGCAGTGGCGCCCACCCCGGCCACGGCGACATGCGATCTGACTCCCAATCTGCCTGTCGATCCTGTACAGCTTAACGAAGAGACCAGGGCCGCCCATCGCACGCAGTACGGCAGAGAGCCGCCCTTGTTCATGGGGATTATCAAGGTAGTCATGCATCGGGATGGACGCGTACAGATCTATTACGCGTCGGGACGTAGGGGGAACTACCGCAGCGTGTCCGAGCTGTGGGATGGCTGCGATTACGCAGGGCATACGCCCTGGAAAGAACTTGAGGATATCAACGACTTTCGCTAGAGGAGACACTCCATGAAACGCAAGGTCTCGCTTGATTCTCCTTAGATGCCGCGCCCGGCCAGCCGGCGGTGCGTGCGAGCGT
>JAPPKG010000702.1:0-2209 GCA_026914085.1 Caldilineaceae bacterium
GGCTGCGGAGGTAGGTGACGCCGCTGCCCCAGACTTCCTGGTGGTCGTCGAGGGGCGCGAGCAGCGGGCCGGCGGCCTCTTCGCCGGTCGCCAGCTCGGTCAGAAGCGAATTCAGCTGGCTGTGCGGAAGAGCCAGCAGTGTGCTGAGCGTCACGCCGGCGGGAAGGAGGCAATTGTCGACCGCCCAGCGCGGCCCTGAGGATGAACTGTGTCGAGTGAGATACATTTTGGGCTTGCTCCTTCACGGGTGCGCTGGTTGGGTTTGCCGGGTTATCCGTTCTGCTTTTTCCATTCCTGGTATTCGGCCCAGCCCTCGTCATTGAGGGGGTAGTACTTGCTGAGGGCGCCGCCTTCGGCCAGTTTGATGCGGCTGAAGACCTCCCATTCTTCGTGTTCGAGGGTGTGCTCGAGTACGAGGGGGATCATCTGGCGTGGGACGACGACGGCGCCGTCGTCGTCGGCGATGATGGCGTCGCCGGGCAGGACGAGGACGTTGCTGATGTTGACAGGCACGTTGAGGCCCCAAGGGAAGAGCTCGGCCTGAGATGCGTAGTTGGGGGTGAAGCCGACGGTCCAGAGGGGCACGCCGATCTGCTGGATGTTGGGCCAGTCGCGGACGCAGCCGTCGACGACGATGCCGGCACCGCCGCGGCCCTTGAAGTAGGTGGTCAGCATTTCGCCGACACAGCCGGTGTAGCGGCTGGCGAAGGCCTGGATTACGAGAACGTCGCCGGTTTCGACGGTCTCGAAGACGGCCCAGAGCGCGCCGCGCTTTTCTGCGCCTTCCTGGGCGGCGCCGGAAAAGACGTCCTCTCTTTGGGGCATGAAAGCGAGCGTCACGGCCGGGCCGACGACTTTGGCTCCAGGTGTGCGGGGCAGGGGGCCCAGGATAAAGGTATGACGGATGCCAAAGCGGTGCATGGTTGCGCTGGCGGTGGCAGTGCTGACTCGCTTTAGCTGTTCGATGAGTTCAGGCTGAGGGCGGGTAACGGGACCGCCGTCGACGGGCAAGGGCACGCCGGCAGAGGGGACTTCGATGGCCGCGTAGTCGTGGGTGGGTCTGCTCATAGAGCGGGTTCCTCAGGTGGGTGAATCCGGATGGAATGGATAGGCGCCCGCGGTCTCGCTTGGGGCGCAATGGTTTTCTGATGGTATGCGAAGAAGTCGATTCCCGCAAACGTCAGGGGTATCGCGGACCTTGTGAGCGGGGAGGCGTGGTCGTTTGGCTGAGTTGTGATTCTTGTAATGGGCTGTGATGTGGGTGCGGGCAGACTGAGGCTGGGCCGCATCCCTCAGAGTGTATTGAAGCCGCGCCAGCCGGGGAGTGCGGCTGACTGGCGGATCCATTCGACCATCTGCTCCTCGTCGAATTCGCCTTCGTAGACGTCGATCCAGCGGGAGTCTTCGTCTTTGCCTGAGCCGGGTGGGACGGGGCTCAGGAGGGCGCCGTTCAGGAAGGTTACTCTGACGTAGCGGGTGAGGACGTGGTAGCTGACGAACCACCCTTCGCCTTCGATACCGTAGAAGGGGGAGTTCCACCTCACGGCCTTGCGCACTTCGGGTACGTTGTTCACGATGAGGTCGTCGAGGCGACGACCGATACCTGATTTCCATTCCGGCATAGCAGCGATGTAGGCCTGCACGGGGGCGTCGCCGTCGCCTTTGGAGATCTGGGGATTTCCGCCTGAAAGGAGGACGGGCTCTTTGCCGGCGTTCGCCGGCGCGGTCTCTTTCGAGTTCTTCTTCAGGTCTGTGGTTGTCTTTTTTGGCATGAAGGTCAATTCCATTTGTGCTGGAGGAGGCTGAGTGGGCTACTCATTCTTCTTGGTGTTAAAGGCCACGGCCTGGCGCGCCAGCTCCATGAAGGCAGACTCGTCCAGTTCGTCACCTTCGTAGAAGTCGATAGCCCGCCACTTGTTTCCATCCTGGCCGGCGTTGAAGACGCTTTGGGGGTCGGGGAGAAAGGCTCCCTGGTGGAAGGTGATCTTGACCTTGTTCTTGTAGGCGTCGCCGACGGCGATGATGCCATCGTGCTCCCATACGGGGGTGCCTCTCCACTTCCATTCTTCGGTGATTTTGGCACCGGCCTGGTGGAAGAGTTTGCGGAAGAGGGCGAGTTTTTCGCCTCTCCAGTCTGTCTGGGAGGCGATGCGGGCGTCGATCTTTTCGGAAGGGCTCAGATCGTCTTGTCGTTTTGAGGGGGCCTTGC
>JAPPKG010000279.1:0-2208 GCA_026914085.1 Caldilineaceae bacterium
CCCCGTGCCCCCGCACTCCTAAAACCCCAAAAAACCCCCCCCCCGGGCGGCCCCCCCCCCCCCGTGGGGGGGGGGGGCGCGGCCCCCCCCCCCCCCCCCACATGGGAGGGCCGAATGGGCCCGACCGCCCAGAACTGCAGTGGTCAGTGGTTAGTTGTCAGTGGTTAGTGGTCAGTAGTTAGCGGTCAGTTGGAGGGCTACCGCTGACTGAGATTGTCGGTTGCGTCGAATTGATTTTGGGGGGGCGGGAGACTGCAACGAGGACGGAGGCGAGGAGGTAGATGGCGATGATGCCGAGGAAGCCGAGTTGGTAGGTTCCTTGCAAATCGTAGGCCACGCCGACGAGGACCGGGGCGACTGTGGGGCCGATGACGGTCAGGGGCTGGGCGACGCCGCGGACGGCGCCGATGTGGGCGCGGCCGAAGTAGGTGACCCAGAGGGACTCGCTGATTGGAATCGTGCCGCCGAAGCCGAATCCGTAGAGGAAGAAGCCGGCGAAGAGGAAGGCCGGTTGGGCGGTGGCGGCGGAGAGCAGCATGAGGGCAACGCCTGTGCCTCCCAGCGAGAATGCGGTCACGGCGAGCGCCCGGGGAGAATAGCGCTGCAGGCAGTACCCCCACACGGCCTTGGAGAGCAGGTTGCCCAGCCCGTTCACAGCGAGGGCGAGGGCGGCCATCCTGCGGGTAAATGAGGCGTCGGTGGCGAAGGGAACGGCGTGGGCGAGCACGGAGGCGAGGGCGGCCTGGTTCATGCTGTAGCCAAGGAGGAGCAGCCAGAAGCCCGGTGTACGCAGGGCCTGGCGGCTGGTGTAGGAGGGGGTTTCATCTGA
Organism: Caldilineaceae bacterium; assembly: GCA_026914085.1. Taxonomy (GTDB): domain Bacteria; phylum Chloroflexota; class Anaerolineae; order Caldilineales; family Caldilineaceae; genus Bin5. The sequence goes on from JAPPKG010000279.1 coordinate 830, forward strand.
TTGGGGAGAGTCGTCTCTAACGTCGCTGGGAGCGGGGTCGCCGTCGGGACGAAGGCCGGCGTCTTCCGGAGTGCGGCGCATGATGAGGGCGATGGGCGCGACGACGGCGAGGACGAAGAGGGCCTGGACAAGGTAGCCATTGCGCCAGCCGAGCGAGTCGACGACAAGCGTCATCGCAAACGGGGCGATGAGGCCGCCGAACGAGATGCCGCTGGAGCCGATGGCGAGTGCCCAGCCGCGGCGGCGGACGAACCACTTGTTGATGGTGGTGTTGACGACGAGAGGGCTGAAGAGCGTCCAGCCGATGAAGCCGGCGACGAGGTGCAGGGACCAGAAGAGCCAGAGGTTGGACTGTCTGCCGAGGCTCCACAGGCAGACGGCCGAAACCAGGGCGCCGGCGAAGACGGGCAGGCGCGGGCCGCGCTGGTCCAGGATGCGGCCGACAACTACGCCTGAGAGGGCGCCGGCGAGGACGGACAGCGATGATCCAAGCGTGAATTGCCAGACCTGCCAGCCCAGTTCCTCGACGACCGGGCGGAGGAAGACGCTTACGGTGGACTGGCTTACGCCGAGAAAGACGAATTGGAGGAGGACCGCGGCGGCGACGATCCACCAGCCGTAGAAGAACCGGGGAGTCAACCGACTATCCGGGCCAGGGCGAGGAGCTGAGAGAATAGGCGACGTTCATTACTCGCCGTTTCCTGAGTTTGCCTCAAGCCGGCTGACGAGCGGGTGGAGGCGTTCTTTGAGGGGCAGGGTGGCGCGTGTGCCGGTGAAGTGGGACTCGTAGACTGCGAAGACGCATTCGAGGGAGGTCAGTGCGGCGGTACCGCCCAGTCGCGGCTGGCGGTCTGCGCGGATGGCGTCGACCATGTCGCGTACGCTCCAAATTGACTGGCGCCTCTGCCAGAGCTGATCGCCGATTCTGAAGCGTTCGGGGTCGATTGGGACCTTTTCCCACTCGGGTGTGTGACTCGGGAAGGAGATGTCGAATGGGCAGTGCCACAACTCGTCGACGAAGGTGTCAGGATTGGGCCTTATCATCAGCTGGCCCTCGGAACCGAGGATGTGGGGGCCCATCATCCAGCCTTGCGTCTGGGGGCGGGGGTAGAGCTCCATGATGCCGGAGGCGCCGTTCTTGCCCTTGATGTGGATCAGCATGGTATCGCCGGCGACGATGCCGTTGTCGCGGCGGTCGGTTGTGCAGAGCTCTGCGCTGGTCATGATGTCGCCGACGTCGACCTCGCGGCCTTCGTAGGTGATCTGGGCGTGAATCCACTCGATGCCGTCGAGGAAGAGGTCCATTTCGTCGAAGTAATGGACGCCCATTTCCATGAGCTCAAAGCCGGCCGGGCGCCCTTTTCCGATTTCGCGGACGG
>JAPPKG010000245.1:0-20636 GCA_026914085.1 Caldilineaceae bacterium
TCGGTGTGACAGCGGACCAGCTGGCGGCCATTCCGATCGACGTGGAGCGGGCGCCGAACAGCGGCGCGTTCTTCAACTGGCTGATCATGCTGTTGCCGATGATATTGATCTTCGGCTTCTTCATCTTCATAATGCGCCAGGCGGGCGCGGGCGGTCAGAACCGGGCGATGCAGTTCGGGCGCAGTCGGGCCAAGAAGATGGAGGAGGCGGACCGCCCCACGGTCACCTTTGAGGACGTGGCGGGTTCTGACGAGGCCAAGCAGGAACTGCAGGAGGTTGTGGAGTTCCTGAAGGAGCCGGAGAAGTTTGCGGCGCTGGGGGCGCGCATTCCCAAGGGTGTGTTGATGGTGGGGTCGCCGGGCACGGGGAAGACGCTGCTGGCGAAGGCGGTGGCGGGCGAGGCCGGTGCGCCTTTCTTCAGCATCAGCGGCTCCGAATTTGTGGAGATGTTCGTGGGCGTGGGCGCCAGCCGCGTTCGTGATCTGTTTGAACAGGCGAAGAAGAACGCGCCGTGTATCATCTTTATCGATGAGATCGATGCGGTCGGCCGCCACCGGGGTGCGGGAATGGGGGGAGGCAACGATGAACGGGAACAGACGCTGAACCAGATCCTGGTGGAGATGGACGGATTCGACAGCGATACGACTGTGATCGTGATTGCCGCGACGAATCGCCCTGATATCCTGGACCCGGCTTTGCTGCGGCCGGGCCGGTTTGATCGAAGGGTGGTGGTAGACCGGCCGGACCGGCGCGGGCGCGAGGCGATCCTGGAGGTGCATGCGCGCGGCAAGCCGCTGGGGCCGGACGTCGATTTGAACGTGATCTCGAAGCAGACGCCGGGCATGGTGGGCGCGGACCTGGAAAACCTGCTGAATGAGGCGGCGATTCTGACGGCGCGCCGCAACAAGCGCGCGATCGGCATGGATGAGCTGGTGGAGTCGATTGAGCGGGTGATGGCGGGCCCGGCGCGCAAGAGCCGGATACTGAGCGACGAAGAGCGGCGCGTGGTGGCTTACCACGAAGCGGGCCATGCGGTGGTGATGGCGTTGCTGGAACATACCGATGCGGTGGGGAAGATCAGTCTCGTCAGCCGCGGGCAGGCGCTGGGTTACGTGATGCCGCTGCCGGATGAGGACCGCCTGCTGAAGAGCAAGGCCGAGTATGAGGATGAGCTGGCCGGGTTGCTGGGCGGGCGGGTCGCTGAGGAGCTGACGTTTGAGGAGATTACCACAGGCGCGGCCAGCGATCTGGAGCGGGTGACAAAGCTGGCGAAGGCGATGGTCACACGATTTGGCATGAGCAACGAGTTGGGCCCGATGCAGCTGGTCCAGGGGGATACCAACCCGTTTCTGGGCATGGAGCTGGGCGAGCGGCGCTCCTACAGCGAGGATGTTGCACGCGCGATTGACCGCGAGGTGCGGCGCATTGTCGAGACGGCTTACACGCGGGCGAAGGAAGTTCTAACCACCCATCAGGACAAGCTGAAACTCCTGGCCGAAACCCTTCTGGAACAGGAAGTCCTGGAGCGGAACGAGTTCGAGAAGCTGATTTTCAGCAGCTGACCGCCGGTCAACTACGTTTCGTACGGGGTTTCCCGCTACTCACTGTTCAACGCAACGGCGATGGCGGCCGCGACGCGGGCGTTGTTGCGGAGCAGGGCCAGATTGGCGCGCAGGCTGCGGTCGCCGGTCAGTTCGGCAATGCGGCGCAGCAGGAAGGGCGTCACCTCGGCAGAGCGCAGACCGGCGGTTTCGCTGTCTGCCAGCGCCTGCTGGATCTGCGGTTCAATCTGGACGGCGGGAATCTCATCTTCTGCGGGAACAGGCACGGCCACGAGCAGCCCCCCTTCCAAGTTCAGCCCTCGCTTTGCCCGCCAGATAGCGGCCACCTCCTGAGGCGTGTTACAACAGATATCGACCGGAAGGCCGCTGCCGCGGCTGTAGAAGGCGGGGAACTCCTCTGTGCCGTAGCCGATGACGGTTACGCCGTGCGTTTCCAGGTATTCGAGCGTGGCAGGCAGGTCGAGCAGTGCCTTGGCGCCGGCGCAGACTACGATGAGCGGGGTCTGCGCTAGCTCCTGGAGGTCGGCGCTGACGTCGGTGCTGGGGCCGGGGTCGCGGGTGCGGTGGACGCCGCCGATGCCGCCGGTGGCGAAGATTTCGATGCCGGCGCGGTGGGCGATCCACATGGTGGCGGCGACGGTGGTGGCGCCGTCGAGCTTGCGGGCGACGACGACGGGGAGGTCGCGACGGCTTACTTTGCCGACCTGCCGCTGGGAGGTCGCGGCCAGACGCTCGATCTGCTGCGGGCTGAGACCGGCGATGAGTTCGCCTTCTATGACGCCGACGGTGGCGGGGTCGGCGCCGTGGTCGCGGATGATGCGCTCCATTTCGTGGGCGAGATGGAGGTTGTCGGGGAAGGGGAGTCCGTGGGTGATGACGGTGGATTCGAGAGCGACTTTGGGCATGTTTTTAGTTTTGAGTTTCTAGTTTTTCGTTGGCGCGGTAAGGCGCCAAAGTTGGTTGGTAGGGACTGGGTGGGGGGTTGTGCTTGATTCTGCGTTATCGGTGGGGATGTGTCAATATGGTGGGTAGGGGAGGGTTTGTCCCAGACTGTTGGGCGGAGGATGTCAGAATCAGGATTACCGTCACACGGCATTCGTACGAGGGGCCGGTCCTCGCTTCCGAGTCATGCCCAACAGACTGGCATACTCCCATGTAGTCAACCAGTGATAGAAATCATCGATTTGGCAGAACAGTCTGAGTTTCTCATCACTGAGCACCTTTATTCGCTGGGGAATTTCGGTTGGACAGCTTCTATTCTGCCAACTTGACATGTTACTCACTTACTCCGAGTTCAGATTAAGTCTATAATTCGCTTCCACAGTTGGAAGACTACGCCGCAGTCAAGCGCGATTGCATGAAAGGAGAGACGGACAATGCAAAAGACCCTGCACATCAGAACGACGGTGTTGCCCGGGGGCAGGATAGAAATTGTGGACCAGGAGCTTCCGGTTGGGGAGTCTGTCAGCGTCGTCGTTCACTCCTCGGTGACTGAGCGGCGGTCTGCGGTTGACATTCTGAAGGAAGCGCCCGGGCAGCGTCTTTTCAGGAGCGCGGAGGAGGTGGAAGCCTACCTCAAGGACGAACGGGCGTCATGGGAAGGTGGACGCTAATGTCCAAGATGACGAATGCAGGGCAATCGTTGGACGGGAAGGTAGCTCTGATCACTGGCGGCGGTCGGGGTATTGGGCGGGCGATCGCTATTGCTTTTGCCGGGGCCGGGGCGGCGGTGTGTTGTGCGGCGCGGACACGGTCGGAGATTGAAGCGGTGGCCGCGGAGATCGGGGCGGCGGGCGGGCAGGCGCTGGCGGTGACGACGGATGTGGCTGACCTGGCATCGGTGGAGAAGGCGGTTGACGAGACTGTGGAGCGCTTTGGCGGGTTGGATGTTCTGGTGATCAACGCGGGTGTTTCGCCGGGGAGAAGTGAGGTGGTGGAGAGCGATCCTGAAAAGTGGGGCCAGACGATCGCGATCAATCTGACGGGCGCTTACTATTGTGCGCGGGCGGCTATCCCTCATCTCAAGGCGCGCGGCGGGGGTAAGATTATCACGATCGGGTCGGGGATGGGGCACCGGGGCGCGCCGGGCTCATCGGCCTACAGCGCCTCGAAGGCCGGGTTGTGGATGTTGACGCGAGTGCTGGGCCAGGAGTTGCGGGGCGACAATATCAGCGTGAACGAGCTGGTTCCGGGGCCGGTGAACACGGCGATGATGCCGGGCGCGGCCGCGAGGGAGCCGGGTACGTTTGATGGGGAGTGGTTCAAGGAGCCGGAGGAGGTTGTGCCGCTGGCGTTGTTTCTGGCGAGCGCGCCGGATGGTGGTCAGACGGCGCAGAGTTTCAGTCTGATGCGCCGGGACGGGTAAGGGCGAGGGGTGAGTATTGAGATAACGTTGAAAGGGTGAGAACGCGCTTTCTTGCGTATTGCGTATTCCGTAGAGGCGGGTAAGACAGACGCGATTCTCTTGCCTTACCCGCTCGGGAGGTCTCGGCATCTTACGGATTTACTTTAGATTGACACCCATGACCTCTCGGCTGCCGCTGTGTACATGGCTTCCATGACGGCGCTGCGGTAGGCGGCTTCGCTGGCGGTTACGAGGGGGATGGCGGCTATTGCGGACGGGTCGTGGGCGTTGAGGGCGTCGAGGAAGAGGTCGAAGGCGTGGGGCCAGGCGGGGGGCAGGTCGGTCCAGGGTTGTTTGCCGTCGGCGCCTTCGAGGTTGGGGCTGGTGATGTAGAGGTCGCTGCGGTTGTAGATGTAGGCGTGGCCCTCGGTGCCGCTGATTTCGGCGGTGATGGGTTCGGCGACGTCGACCCAGGCGGCGGCGAGTGTTCCGATTGCGCCGCTGCTGAAACGGAAGAGGGCTTCGCCGGTCTCGTCACAGTCGGGGCCGTATTTTTGCAGCACCACGTTGAGGGCGGCGGTCACGCTGTCCACATCTCCCAGAATCCACAACATGAGGTCGAGAGCGTGCGTGCCGAGGTCGCCGAAAGCGCCGACGCCGGCCTGCTGCATGTCGGTCATCCAGAGCCAGTTGGGCGTGAAGATATCGCGCATGGCGCCGGAATGGCAGTTGATGAAGCGGGCGCGGGTGATCTGGCCGAAGACGCCGTTCGCGACCATATCCTTGAGAGCCTGGTGGACGGGGATGCCGCGGCTGAAGTAGCCGGTCTGGAAGATGAGGCCGGCGTTGTCGATGGCTGCGGCCATGCGGTTGGCGTCCTGTGCGCCGATGCCGAGCGGCTTTTCGACGAACATGTGCTTGCCGGCGGCGGCCGCGGCGTTGACGAGGGGCTCGTGCTGGTCGGTCTCGGAGCAGATTATGACGCCGTCGATGGCGGTGTCGGTCCAGACGGCGTCGACGCTGTCGAGGGCGGGCGCGGCGAGCTGGTCGCTGCAGGTGCGGGCGCGGGCGGGGTCGCGGTCCCAGACGGCGACGGTGTTGACGTCGGAGCGGGCCTGCAGGCGCTTGACGAAGCCGGGTGTGTGGATGTGGGCGCAGCCGACGAGAGCGATGTTTGCCATGAAGAGGTTCTCCAGCGGTGTGTGGTTGCCGCTGCCTCCGGGTGTTGGGGCGGTAGGCGGCAGCGGGATCGGGGCGCCCTGAGGGCGCGCCTGAGTAGTGTAGCGGATCGGTGGGTAACGCGCTATTGCGGGGCGGTGTTGGACGGGGTTCAGATTTCCTGGGTGGTCGTTGTCTGAATCAGGATTTTCGGGATTGATAGGGACTTTCAGGATGGCAGGCGATCGGTTGTCATCTGTTGGGCGGGCATTTCTGCGCCGGATGAAAGGGCGGGTTGCAGGGAGACAACAGTGTGGGATGCACACGCGGTGAAGGGGGTTTGTTTTGTGGGCGCGGCCCGGGGTGATAGCATCGATCTTACGGCGCGCTGGAAGCGTGTCGAGGCAGGGCAGGCCTCTGATCGGATAGATCAGAGTTCAGGCAATCAGAAAGGTGTGAACCGTGGCTGACAGCCGTTCGATAATGGCAATTACGCTGGGCGATCCGGCTGGCATCGGGCCGGAGGTGGTGCTGAAGGCGTTGGGGCATGGCGAGGTGTTTGCAGCTTGCCGGCCGCTGGTGGTCGGCGATCGGGGCGTTCTGGAGAGGGCGGCGGCTTGGGTGGATATGCGGCCCCGTTTTGAAGGTATCGTTGAGATCGGTAGCGGCCGGTATGAAGAGGGGACGGTGCCGTTAATGGATCTGGCGAACGTGGATTTGGCCGAGGCGCCGGTGGGGGAGGTGAGCGCGGGTGCGGGGCGGGCCGCGGTGGAGTATGTGATGCGCGCGTGTGATCTGGCGATGGCGGGGCAGGCGGCGGCGGTGGTGACGGCGCCGCTGAACAAGGAGGCGATGCACAGGGCCGGGTTTTTGTATCCCGGGCATACGGAGCTGCTGGCCGAGCGCACGGGGGCGGAGCGGGTTTCGATGTTGCTGGTGGGGCCGACGCTGCGGGTGGTGCACGTGAGTACGCACGTTGCGCTGGAGGAGGCGATCCGGCGGGTCAGGCCGGCGCGGGTGCTGGAGGTGATCGAGTTGGCGCAGCGGTCGTGCCGGATGCTGGGGATCGAGGCGCCGCGGATTGCGGTGGCGGGGCTGAATCCTCATGCGAGCGAGAACGGGCTGTTCGGGGTGCAGGAGGCGGAGCAGATCCAGCCGGCGATTGAAATGGCGCGGGCGCGCGGGTGGACGGTTTCGGACCCGCAGCCGCCGGATACTGTCTTCTTGCGTGCGACGCGGGGTGAGTTTGACATCATTGTGGCGATGTACCACGACCAGGGTCATATTCCGATGAAGTTGCTGGCCTTTGACAGCGGCGTGAACGTGAGCATTGGGTTGCCGATCCTGCGCACGTCGGTGGACCACGGCACGGCCTTTGATATTGCGGGGACGGGGCAGGCGAGCGAGGAGAGTATGCTGGCGGCGATTCGGGTGGCGGTGACGATGGTGAAGGGCAGTGGTTAGTGGTCAGTGGCCAGTGGTCAGTGGTTAGTGGTCAGAGGCGGCGCTTCCTCTGCAGGAATGTGGAACGCAAACTGACAGTGGCGTGGTTGCTACAAGGGGCATACGAGAGTTCACCCCCATTTTGGGATGCGCCGGGCTCGTCGAGGAGATTGACGCGGTCTACCGGGATGTGTATGATTTGGCACAGTCCCCTCTCCACGACCGAGTGGGATCAATTGCGGCGGCGCGTTGCGGGAATGGGCTATTCTCGCAGTAACGACTCGGGACACCGGATATGATACGCATACTCAGGAAATGGGGTGTGATCGCAGCGGTTGTCGTGGTGTGCGCAGCGATCGCTACGTTTGGCCAGGCGAATAACGCGGGCAGCTACATCAGTGAATTGCGTCATACGCTTCGTCTGCGCTTGGGGCCCGACAATGTCGACGCCTACATCAGTCGGGGCAATGCCAAGGGCGAGCGCGGCCAATATGAGGAGGCCATCGCCGACTACGATCAGGCTCTCCAACTCCAGCCCGACAATGCCTTCGCCTACGACCATCGGGGCTTTGCCAAGATAGCGCTCGGTCAATTCGAGGAAGCCGTCGCCGACTATGACCAGGCTCTCCAACTGCGGCCCGACTTCGCTGCCGCCCGCCTCTATCGTGGCCTTGCAAAGTTTGTGCTTAAACAATATGAGGAAGCTGTCGCCGACCTGGACCAGGCTCTCCAACTGTGGCCCGACGATGCCTTCGCCTACGTCATGCGAGGCGAGGCCAAGGTCTGTCTAGGTCAACATGAGGAAGCTGTCGCCGACTTTAGCCAAGCCCTCCAGCTCCAGCCTGACGATGTCGGCGCCTACCTTGGCCGGGCAAATGCCAGGACCTTCCTTGGTCAGTACAATGACGCCTTCGCCGACGTGGACCGGGCTCTGCACTTCGAGCCCGACAGTGCCCGCGCCTACCTTGTTTTGGGTGGTGCCAGGACACGCCTTGGTCAATACCAAGACGCCTTGACCGACTATGACCGGGCTCTCCAACTCCATCCAGACTATCCCGCTGCCTACCTCGGTCTGGGCCATGCCAAGGCCCACCTTGGTGAATACGAGGATGCCATCGCCGACTACGACCAGGCTCTCCAGTTGCGGCCCGAAAATGCCGGCACCTACTATTTGCGGGGCCGCGCCAAGGTTGAGCTTGGTCAATACGAGAATGCCATCGCCGACTTTGACGAGGCTATCCAACTCCGGCCTGAGAAGGCCAGCAGCTTTGTCAATCGGGGTATTGCCAAGGCCCACCTTGGTCAGTACGAGGACGCCATCGCCGACTATGACCAGGCACTCCAGCTCCAGCCCGGTAATGCCAGCGCCTACCACAACCGGGTCCTAGCCAAGCTCGACGCGGGCCAGGACCGGAACCCCATTGCCGACTATGACCAGGCTCTCCTATTCCAGCCTGACTTCGCTGCCAGTTACTAGGGTTCGCCGGTTCTTTCCTTGAGAGAAACGAAAATCGAGCAGTTCCGGGTTTGAAATCACGCCCATTTGCGTGTTCTGCATTGGGTATTTCGAATTGCGTAGAGTCTGGCAGGACCGGCGTGATTTCTTTGCGTATCCGGTGCGAAAAGTCCTGGAGCCGAGCGGGATTCTGTTCGGTTTTCGGGAATTGCAGGGACTGGTCCTACGAAGGACGAGGGGCTTCACGAAGCGCCCACGAGAGAGGCAACGACCAGGGCACCCACAAGGGGTGCCCCTACGGGTCGTGGTTGGTGAGAAGATGTGCATGAATGACGCGAGGAGAATGGTCCGCCGGGTCTGGGGCGGGTTGCCCGGCAGGTTTCGATTCGTTTATGTGAATGATTTGGGGGTGATGACTGACTTTGTACAAGGGGCGGCGGTCCAAGGCACCCACAAGGGGTGCCCCTACAGATTGAAGTGTATTCGCGGGGCTTACTGGAAGGTGTCGTAGACGCGGCCGAGGCGGCGGATTCCTTCTTCGATTTCGGGGATGGGGTAGTGGGCGAAGCATAGGCGGAGGCAGTGGTTGAGGGCGCCGACGCTGGAGCAGCGGGGGCCGGGGAGGAAGCCGACTTTGGCGGGGGCGGCGGCGTCCAGGAGGGCGGTGGTGTTGAACTGGCCGGGGGCGCCGGCGGCGGTTGAGCGGTTGGCGGCGGCGAGAAAGTCGTCGGCGCAGGTGAGCCAGAAGAAGAAGCCGCCGGTGGGGACGGTCCAGGCAGCGCGGTCGCCGATGTGTTTGTGCAGGGCGGCGTCCATTGCCTCGACGCGCTGTTGATAGGCGCGGCGGAGGCTGTCCAGATATTGCTTCTGTCCGCCTCCCTCCAGGGCAACCCGTACCAGATTTGAGGTGAATTGGTTGAGGCCGCCGCCGCTGTCGACGAGGCCGCTGTCGGCGAATTGACGCGCCTGCTGCTCGGAAGTCTGCACCCAGCCCAGGCGCAGGCCGGGCGCAAGGATTTTTGAGAAGGAGCCGAGGGAGAGCACTCTGCCGCTGTCTGCATAGGCGGCGAAGGGAGCCGGCGGCGGCGATCCGAAGTCGAGGAGATGGTAGACCTCGTCGGCGACGATGTGGAAGTCATGCTGCTCTGCGAGGGCCAGCAGTTGCTGGCGGCGGGTTTGGGAGAGCGTGCGGCCGGTGGGGTTCTGGTAGGTGGGGATGGTGTAGAGCAGGACGGGGCGGTGGCGGGTAAGCGCCTCTGCGACGGCGGGCAGCACAAGGCCGTGTTCATCGGTGGGGATGGGGACGGCGTTGAGCCGGTGGTCTTCCTGGAGGATGCGCAGGGCGAGGAAGTAGCTTGGCTCTTCGACGAAGACGGTGTCGCCGGGGCGGGTGAGGAGGGTGCAGACCAGGTTGAGGGCCTGCGAGGCGCCAGCGGTGATCATGAGCTGCTGGGGCTGGACGGGGGTACCGTAGCCGCGGCTGAGGAAGTCGGCGAGGGCCCAGCGGAAGCGGCCGTCGCCCTGGGGGAAGCCGTAGTTGAGCAGCTCGGTGTCGCCTTCGGCGAAGCGTTCGGCGGCGACCTCGCGCATGAGGGCGTGGGGCAGGAGGGCGAAGTCGGGCTGGCCGATGCCGAAGTTGATGCTGTCTGCGGTGCGGTCGACTTGGGTGGAGCGGTCGTACATGGGGGTGGACCACCGGTGATCAGTGATTGTCGGCCAGCAATCCATGGGGCCCACTGGTGCAGTCGACCGCTGTCCCGTGGCAGTTGGCCACTGCGGATCAGATGTTTTCGTCGAGCAGCTTTATGCGTTTGCTGCCGATGATGGAAATGGATTCCCGGTCGAGAAGTTTGATGCGCTTGCGTCCGATTTCGATGAGGCCGCGTGCTTTGAGGTCGTTGAGGACCTGTGTGGCGGTTTCGCGGTAGGTGCCGATGCTTTCGGCCAGGTCCTGGTGGGTGAGGCCGGTTACTTCGTCGGACTGCTGCTCGTCGGAGAGGCGCAGGAGCAGATTGGCCAGGCGGGAGGGGATGCCTTTGAAGGCCATGTTTTCGAGGCTTTCTTCGGCATCCTGCAGGCGCTTGCCGGTTATTTCGAGAATGCGCAGGGCGACCTGGGGCTTGCTGAGGATGAGCCGTTCGAGGTCGTTGCGGCTCATGACGCAGATGAGGCAGTCGTCGATGGCTTCGGCAAAGGTATTGTGCATCTTGGTGCCGAGCAGGGCCATTTCGCCGAAGAGTGTGTGGGGGCCGAGGGTTGTGATGACGAGCTTTTTGCCTTCAGGGCTGATGCGATAGAGCTGCACGCGGCCTTCCTTGAGGATGAAAAGGACTTCGCCGGGCTCCTCGGGGCGGTAGAAGACCCGTCCTTTGCGCACGGTGCTCATCGTGGTGATTCGGTTCAGTTCTTCCATTTCTCTGGATGTCAGGTCCTGAAAGACCATCAGTTCAGAGAGAAATTTCATCTTTTCCGCCGGTTGCAGCGCGGCGGACATTTTCATGATCGTCATGGTGGGTTTCTCCTGGCCCGCCGCGGGTTTGGGACGGTCGGCGGCCTCGGTTCCTCGCTCTCAGCTTTTGGCCCATCCTCATTATACGCGTCGGGGAGAAATTATCAACCTTTTTTGGCGCTCTTATACCCGATTTGTTAGAATGCGGGCATGAATTTGCGCTTTCCCCGGCAGTCTATTCGTTACTCCGTTTCAAATGCGCCCCTCGCAAACAGGGGCGCATTTTGTACTGGCGTCCAAGGCAGGAGAGTACACAGATCTGCCTTTTGGCGTCGCTCGATTCAGTCTTACGGCGGCCTCAGCATCCTATCCATTCTGGCGCCGATAGTGATTCTGATGTGGTGGAACCGTGTTGCGGTGCCGGAGCCGGCGGCGCTCGAAGGGACGGTGGCCCTGGAAGTACCGGCAGCTGGTGAGGGCGCCGATTTGACGCCTGACAACCGGGCATTGTCGGTGCGCTCCAACACGGTTAGCCCCGAACGCGATGCACTTGCCGGGTCTGCGGTCGGAGCAGAGGCTGCGGGAGGCGGGCAGTCGAGTGTGACGCCGGTGGCGACAGCCACGCCGCCGCCCGCGGGTCTGCAGGGGCAGATCGTGGGTGGTGAGAAGGCGGCGCCGGGGGCCTGGCCGTGGATGGTTGCAATCCAGGCCTACACTGAGCCCGGTTATCACACTTTTTGCGGGGCGACTCTTGTCGCGCCGAGCTGGGCGCTGACGGCGGCCCACTGCGTCGTGAACGCGTCGCCAGACGATATTGTGGCGACGGTTGGCCCTCACAGGCTGGACAGCGGTCAGGGACAGAAGAGGTCGGTTGACCGTATTGTCGTGCATCCTCGCTATGGATTCGACTTTGCCCATGACTTCGCTCACGACCTGGCGCTGCTGCATCTGACAGAGCCGGCGGACGCCGAGCTGGTCACGCTGCTGGGGGCAGACAGCCTGGCGCTGGCCGGGCCGGGCACGCTGGGAACGGTGATAGGCTGGGGGGCGCTTTCGGAGGACGGCAGTGCGGGTCTGGTGTCCTATGACCTGCAGCAGGTGGAGCTACCGATTGTGTCGGAGGAGGAGTGCACGAGCTCGATGGGCAGGATGATCACGGAGAACATGCTGTGCGCCGGATTCAGGGAGGGGGGTAAGGACGCGTGCCACGGTGACAGCGGCGGCCCGCTGGTGGTGCCGGACGGCGAGGGCGGCTGGCAGCTGGCCGGGCTGGTGAGTTTTGGCATAGGCTGTGCGCGGCCGGCGTTTTACGGCGTTTATACACGTGTAAGCCAGTACCACGACTGGATATTGGCGCAGATCATTTTGGAGGAGACGGCCAAGGAGCGTGAGGAGTTTGAGATCATGCTGCCGGCAGTGCACAGCGGTGCGGCGGTACTCATGCTGCCGGCGGTTCATCATGGGCCGGAGGAGCAGCCGAAGTCGCTTGTGTCGCCGAAACCGCCGCCCTTTCCTGACGGACTGGTGCGGAAGGTGCAGGTGCCGATTCTGATGTATCACTATGTAAGCGTGCCGCCGCCCGGGTCGGACGTGTACCGGCGGGACCTGTCGGTATCGCCGGAGCTGTTCCGGAGCCACCTGCAGGCGATGGCCGACGCCGGGTATACGACGATCAGTATGTATGATCTGGTGGGCCATCTGAACCAGGGCACGCCGTTGCCGGAGAAGCCGGTGATCCTCACCTTTGACGATGGATATCGCGACAATTACGAGAACGCGTTTCCATTGTTGAAGGAGTTCGGCATGACGGGGATGTTTTTCGTGGTATCGGACTACATGGACGAGGGGAACCCGCTGTATCTGTCGTGGGATATGGCGCGGGAGATGAAGGCGGCGGGGATGTTCATCGAGTCGCACGGTCGTAATCACGCCAGTTTGCGGAATCGAAACGATGATTACCTGGTGTGGCAAGCGCTGGGGAGCGCGGAGACGATCGAGCATGAGCTGGGGGTGCGGCCGCGTTTTATTACGTATCCTTTTGGGCATTACGACAGGAATACGATCCGGATATTTGAGAGTGCGGGGTTCTGGGGAGGCGTGACGATCATCGCGGGTGCCACGCATTCGACGGATGATCTGTTTCAGTTGCGGCGCGTAAGGGTGCGGGGGACGACGAGTGCGGGGGAGTTGGTGAGGTTGTTGGGGGTGGATTGGTGAAGGGCAGTGGTTGGTGAGCCCGCTGGAGTCAGGGGGTGAGGCAGATTGAATTTCGTCTCTGTCTGACGCTGCGGTATACTGCGTTGCCTTTTCCACCGCACTTGCGAAAAAGAGTCAGCGATGATTGATAATCTACCTGCGCTGAAGCCAGGAGATTCAAGTGTCCTTTCCTTTTGAGTTTACAGTTGAAGGTGTTGCTTTATCCCAGGGCGCCAGGGGTAAGGGCAAGTGGCAGGAACACGTCAGGCATTCTGCTGCGCAGAGATGGCACCGACAGTCGCCGGTTGGCGAGGCGATAATGGTGACTATCACCTGCTTTCATAGAAATCGACAGTTTGATCTTGACAATATCTTGAAGCCGATTTTGGATGCGATGAATAGATTGATCTACGAAGATGACAAGCAGATCACTGATCTGCACAGCCACAAGCGGGTTCTGAGTGCAGACTTGGAGGCACGCAGTCCTTCGTCTGTCTTAAGTAGAGCGCTCGCAAGGCCCACGCCTTTTGTCCATATCATAGTGGACCATGCGCCGGACCAGGGGGTGACACCTTGACTGAAGATATTGCGATTCTTGAAAGGAAGTTCGTAGACAAGAAGGCGGCAGAATACCGCAGCAGAGGCTATGAAGTAGAGGAAAACTGCCAGCTAGATTTCCTGCCCGGATACCGTGCTGACCTGGTCGTGCGTAAAGGCGAGGAAACCCGAGTCATTGAAGTCAAGTCCAGGACTTCACTGGCAAGGTCACCCAGAATGACAGAGCTGGCGGATATTTTGTATGAAAGGCCTGGCTGGAGCTATGACCTTCTGCTCGTAGGTGAACCGGAGAAACTGGAGTCTCCTGAGGGCGCGCAGCCTTTTGCCGAAGAGGAGATCCGCCGGCGTCTTACCGAGGCGGAGGAGGTTCTTGAGAAGGGTTCGGGCGAAGCCGCTTACCTGTTGGTCTGGTCGGCTTGTGAGGCCACCATCCGGAATCTGATCGAGACCACGGAGATTTCCATCACGCGCGTCACCACGGCGTCTTACGTTCTCGACATGGCGGTCATGCACGGCATCATTTCGCGCGAGGACCACGACTATCTGACTGACATGATGAAGTATAGGAACGCAATTGCTCATGGTTTTGATGTCAACGGATTCAGCGATGAAAAGGTGGCTGAGTTGATCGGGGTTGTTGAGCGACTGCTGGATTCGGAGCCGGAGGCGGCGTGAAGGCGGGCGAGAGGCGTTTCGGAGCGGCGTAGTTCTCGCGCTGTTGAGGTTTCGCGGCCTTAACTTTAGTAGGGCACCCCACTATTCAAGCAAGTCTCATAATGGTTGTCATCCTTGCCGCGCGGTGAATTCGGCGGCTGCTGACTTCGCGCGTGGGAAGGAAGGGCAGGGCGGGAGCGGCTATATTAACGGTAGCTTTTGACATGGCTGGAAACTGCTTCCATATTAAAGGTAGCCATTAATGTGACACGCATTCAGCACAAGAAATGAGAGCGGAATTTTTTGAGAATATGCACGAATGTGTTATACTAATTAGTTGTGTCCGTCAAAGTTGAGGAGCAGAAGGCGTGATTGACGTCCTTAACCTCGATTCGTAGATGGGAACGCTACTGACGGCAATCATTGACAGGAGAAAACTATGGCTGAAGAAATTTCAGTTTCTATAGACCCGAAAGACGTACCGAAGCTCAAACATCCCGAAGCGGACGTATCGCCAGATGAACCCTGGCAAGACGATGTGCTTGATCGGGCGAAGATCGCTGAAAAGCTGTCCAAAATTATTCGGGACCAGCGCGACCCCTTCGTAATCGGCATTGACGGTCAATGGGGAACTGGCAAGACGTTCCTGCTCAAGCGCTGGCAGAGAGACTTGGAGAGAGAGGGGGCCAGCGCCATCTATTTCAACGCGTGGGAGGACGACTTTTGCGACGATCCGCTTCTTGCAATCATAGGTCAGCTATCAGATCACTTCAAGAAAGGCAACCTCGAAACTCTAGCCGATGAATTGGGCAAGATTGCGATCCCTTTGCTCAAAAAGAACGCCTTGTCGGTCTTAAGCAGAGCTACCGGGCTATCATTTGAGGTAGATCTGAACGAGAGAGATCTCCTGAAAGAATATCGTGAACAGAGACAAACCAAGACGGAACTGATTAGCCATTTGACGAAAATATCGGCTGCCGTCGTTCAAGAAACCGACCTCCCTCTGATTTTCATCATTGATGAACTCGACAGGTGCCGGCCGACTTTTGCCATTGAACTCTTGGAGCGAGTCAAGCATGTCTTTGACGTTCCCGATGTGGTGTTTGTTTTTGGCATCAATCGAGATGAACTTTGCAAGTCACTGGAATCGATCTATGGAGAAATCGACGGTACCGTTTATCTGCGACGATTCTTTGACATGGAGTTTTCGCTACCTAATGCAAATTCTGAGAAATTCTGCGAATCTTTAATGAAGAAATACCGCTTTCGGGAGTTCTTCCAATCACTTAGTCAGACCTCCAGTACGAGGATACATAGAGAGAACTACGATTGTATAGCAACGGGCATTCCTGCGCTCTGTGGCCAACTAGGCCTGTCGCTGCGGGACATAGATTACTGTCTGCGGGTGATCGCTTTGGCCGCTAGAAGCATACAAGAAAAGCAACACATTTTTCCCTGGCTGCTTAGTCTGCTTGTCCTTCTAAAATTCGAGAACCCAGTCCTTTATCGGAAGTTCATCGATGGTGAATGCCATGCGAGCGACGTCATGAATCACCTAGATTCAGTGATTTCATTTCCTAGCGATGACCATCGACTGAATAGAGCTTGGGACGCAATGGAAGCCGAACTTTATCTCGCGGAAAATAGCCCAGAATACGATGCTAGGGAAGCGACAGTCTGGCACCAATTGACGCTCCTTCAAAATGGAGCAGAACTGACCCACCCTGATCTGCTCTCCGAAAGAACCAAGAAGTCAAGTCTTGAAAGGATAGCAAGGGTGATGAGTCTGATGGGAGCTGAACGCTATATATATACGCCACGCAATTTGCGGGCTTACCTCGCAAGTTTGATTAATCTCCACGACTTCATAAGAAGGTAGGCCACCGTGCCGTCCCCCGTCCCTCCTACAATGCATGCGACCTGAAGCGTCTGCGTAAGATAGGCATAAAGCCTGACGCCTGGTATTTGCCCGTCAACGTTAAAACCGGAGACGAGATCAGTTTCACCCGCTATTTCCAACAGCCGCAGCCGCTGCGTGCCGCAGGAGATCTGGATCGCTATCCGCGCTTGGGAGAGGTTGTTGAGGGAGATCCGGAGTGGGGCGTGAAATCCACACTATATACGCCAATAACAGGTGACCACTGTTCAGAGCGGCGGAGGTGGCGGCTGGGAAGGTCCCGCTCAGGAAATAAGGGCAGCGTAGAGAGCTCTAGATAGAGGGTAGCCGTTAATATAGACGGACTCTGTTTCCATGTTTACGGTAGATTTGTATGTGGAGAGTATTATGTTTTCAAATGAATGCAGAATTTTTTGGAATCTGTTACAGAGAATGATAGCATGATGCGCTGATTGTGCGGGGGTGGGGCGAACACACGACGATGTCAAGCCCTAGTGGGCAATGACGAAAGCCAGACGCGATGCGGCAGACAGAGAGATTGCGGTTTGTCATTCTGACATATTAGCGGAAAACGGAAGAAGCACTCGGGAAGCCATCGGTGGAGATCACATATGGAATCTGAACAAAAATATCAGATTGTCAAGACTCGTGACGACCACGCTCCTGTATTCTTAACACGAGACACTGAGTCATCAGAATCCCCCAAGCCTTTCCTATTGCTCGACGACACCGAGTGCACTTGGGCACCGGACAGCGATCCCTTCGGACCGGAAACACTCCGGCCTCGGATAGAGCCGTGGTTGACCGCACTTGTCCAATCAGATCATTTATCGCTGCTGACCGGTTCGGGTCTGACTCATGCCGTTCACGGAATGGCAGCGTGTGGGTCTCCCCGGGGGATGGAACCTGTAGGACTAGATACTTTCAGTGATGAGATCAAAGTGGAAGCAAGACGGTTTGCAAAGGCTGCAAATCGTCAAAGAGGTAATTTTGAGGATGAGTTCCGTGCGGCCTCAGAATTGCTTCGGGGGCTGGAAATACTCATTTCTACGAAACAGGATGTTGCCCCCAAGCAGCAAATGGTGCAGGCTTTACGGTCGGGACTGACGAATGCTCTTGGGTCGTTCGCTGGTTTCGTTTTGGAGGGAGAACGCAATCTAGTCTCCGCGTCGCCCGAAAAGCGCGAGAGGGCGTTCAGATACCTGGTCAGTTTTCTAATGAGTTTCGCCAGTCGCTCAGGTACGCGGGAACGTCTGCATCTCTTCACGACTAACTACGATCGCTACATTGAAGCCGGCGCAGATGTTGCGGGATTGCATCTGATTGACCGGTTTGTTGGAACGTTGGCGCCAGTATTTCGCGCATCGCGACTCGATGTCGATTTGCATTACAATCCCCCCGGCATTCGTGGCGAGCCGCGCTATCTGGAGGGTGTGGCGCGTTTCACGAAGCTGCATGGGTCTGTTGACTGGATTGACCGAGATGGACAAATTCAACGTATTGGCCTTCCGTTCGGGGCAACAGACACAAAACGCTATCTGGTCTCTCCCGGTCTAGATGGCGCGAATGCGTTACAACTCATGATCTACCCTAATGCAGCCAAGGACCGAGAAACGGCATCCTATCCCTATGTCGAGCTGTTCCGGGACTTTGCCACAGCGATCTGTCGCCCGAACAGCACACTGGTCTGTTATGGCTATGGTTTTGGTGATGAGCACATCAACCGAGTGATTGAAGACATGCTAACGATTCCATCGACTCATCTGGTGATTATTTCTTACAGCGACCCTCTCTTCAGGATTACGGAGATGTACGAAAGACTAGGAAGGCACGCGCAAGTCACTCTGTTGATAGGTGACCATCTTGCCGACCTCGAAACCCTCGTGAAATATTATTTGCCTAAGCCGGCGATCGATCTCACAACTGTTCGCATGGCCGATTTGCTACAAGCAAGATGGAGCATAACGAGAGAAGAAGACAACTTGGGCGAAAACGATAGAGGGAATGACGGAGACCTAGAACAATGAGTCACACTCCGTTAGAACTGGCCGGAAGTTTACAGATCGGAACGGTCGATTATGTAGCTCCAGACAAGATTGAAGTTGTACTTATCAGTGAGGCGCCCGAGTCCCATGCTCTCAATGCCGGAGTTCCCCGACCGTTTCCCCGGGTCAACGATTACCTCCTGATCCCGGTTGATGAGAGCTTCTTGGTTGGTCAGATCGAATGGATAACAGTCGATCGTTCACCTTTCGCGGATAGGCGTGGGAATCAGACGTCTGGCCTTGTAAATCTGCCATATCCACGTCGAAAATTGCGACTTAACCCCCTGGGTACACTTCGAACACCAGCGTCGGTTGGCCGATACACTTTCAAACGGGGTTCTGATGCCTTGCCATCCATTGGTGCTTCGGTCTTGCTACCGACTGATTCCCAGTTGCGGTCGGTCGTTGAAGGTGGTAGTGACCTAGGACGTGTATCAATCGGGGAAAGTCCTCTGGCTGGCAACGCAAAGGTGAGTGTTGATCCAAATCGACTCTTCGGCCGCCATCTCGCTGTTCTGGGAAACACCGGAAGTGGCAAGTCATGTTCGGTCGCAGGGTTGATTCGTTGGAGCCTCGAACAGGCTCAAAGAGAGCGTTGTTGTGGTCGTCCTAATGCCCGATTCGTCGTCCTGGACCCAAATGGCGAGTACTCCCGAGCATTCACTAACGATCCAGCGAGCGTTCAAGCAAAAATATTCAAGGTCGATCCTGAAGCTGGCGAATTCGCGCTTGAGGTGCCGCTCTGGTTCTGGAACAGCGCCGAGTGGTGTACCTTCACTCAGGCGAGTCCAGGTGTACAGCGGCCCTTGCTAAGAAGAGCATTAAGAGAGGTCAAGGCTGGACGTACAGTAGGCACTAATTCGACGGGTGAAGAAAACAGACTCGCCCTACGTAAGTATCTGTCATCCAACTTAATTTTTATTCAGCGCGACTTGCGCTCTGGGGCAATAAGGGAAGAAGAAACTAAATTTGGTTTTCGGCTAAAATCTTTCGAAGACGATTTGAATACAAAAGCCGCGGAATTTCCGGACAATTTCCTAACGGAAGTTAGAGATGCTATCAGTGAAGCACTCAAAGCGACTCATAATAGTTTTGTCAAGAGTGGGCAAACCATAGAATTCTATCGCGCTTTTTCTGAGAGTCTAGTCAATCCAATCATTGGATCTTTGCACAAGTCCTTAGAGAGCCTTGGAGGCATAATTTACCACGAAGGACCTGCCGAAGATGTTCCGTTGCCTTTCAGCGGGACAGTCCTTGCTGATCACCTTGAATTCCTTGCGACACAAGAAAGTCAGAGTCATAATCTTGACTCCTTGATTGCCCGAATACGCACACTCTTGTCAGAGCCAAGATTGAACGCAATTATTGACAATACGTCTTGCACTGGACTTGATCAGTGGTTGAAGGATTATATTGGGAGTAGTAGCGTCGATGATGATCATGTAAGAATAGTCGACCTGTCCTTAGTACCATCTGAAGCTGTTCATGTTGTCACTGCTGTAATTGCCCGTATGATCTTTGAAGCACATCAGCGATACGTTAAGTTGGAACGCGTCGCACTTCCCACAGTGCTTGTAATGGAAGAGGCGCATACATTCATCAAGCGATACGGGGAGAATATTGAATATCAGGATGCAGCAGTCGTATGCTGTCAGGCATTTGAGCGAATCGCCCGCGAAGGCCGGAAGTATGGACTTGGCTTAGTATTGTCATCTCAGCGGCCATCTGAGCTCTCTCGAACAGTACTTTCCCAATGCAATACATTTCTTCTCCATCGGCTTAGCAATGACCGTGACCAGGACATTGTTTACCGTCTTGTTCCAGAAAACCTTAGAGGAATGTTGCGCGAACTTCCATCGCTGTCTTCACAGACAGCGATTCTACTCGGCTGGGCTGCGGAACTGCCAGTAATCGTAAGGATGAATTACTTGCCCCTAGAAAAACAGCCTCGTTCCGACGACCCTGAGTTCTGGAAAGTGTGGACAGGAGAAGAACCGCGAGAGGTTGACTGGGATGCGATCGCACGAGATTGGCAAGGAGAAACGCTTGACACAGAGGAAATTCCTTTTTGAATTCTCATGCCTGCAGGCTCTCTGACATCAGGTGGCTCAATGAGTGGCCGACGCGCAGTTCATTCTGACAGATTCAGAGGTTTGATAATTTGCCCTTGATACCCTACCTCCCGCCCTACCCCGCCTACAAGGCCTCGGCGTCAACTGGCTCGGCGATGTACCCGCGCATTGGGAGGTATGGGGACTACGCGACGTTGCCGAGAAGCGTGTCAGCAATATTGAGATGGAGCGGCACTACAGCCCGCCTTGCCGTAGTGGGTGCAGCCATCAAAGTCCTGGGAGTCGGCTGAAATCAGAGTCGGTCGAAACCATGGTGCAACCGTGCTCGACTGCAACGGCCGCGTGCTGGGCGTCAGCGACCAGCTTCCCGGTCGCTCCGGACTCACGGCACAACCGTTCGAATATGTCCAAGTGATCGGGACCTGGACCGACGATGCGCGCGGTCGGGCGTTCCACGGGCGAGGAGATGAATGCGAAGGACTGGTCAAGAGTGGACGGAGGGGAGAATACTCGCGGATTGGTTACCACGCGGACGAAGCCGGCCAGAACGAGGACGGAGAGGGCGAAGGGTTCCGGTCCTGTCGCCAGACGTGTGATCCACGCCGCATACTCGGGGTGTTCGGGAACGGAGTCCTCGATGTGGGCGTATATCAGAACATTTACGTCCGGAAGCAGCATCCCGGGTCACCGACCGCCGTGCCCGAGCCGGGCTTCGTCATCCTGGACGTTGAGCGCCCTTGGCCGGTAGAGATCGACTCCCGGGCGGGGGTGGACGCCGGACACGGTCACCAGCTGGAAGGGA
>JAPPKG010000175.1:0-20603 GCA_026914085.1 Caldilineaceae bacterium
GGTGGGGCGCGTATTGGGAGCGGGCGTGGACGTTTACCAGCAAGAGCTTCTGGGGGGTGTTTGGCTGGTTGGGCGTCTTTATGGATGGCCGCGTGTACACAGTTCTTTACATTCTGACAGCTATGGCGGCGGTGGGCATCCTCTTCCGATTGCGGGCGGGGGTGAATCGCAATGAAAGGCGGTGGGCTCGCTTCCTCTCTTCTCCTGGGATGACTCTGCTGCTGCTGTGGCTGGCGACGCTGGGTGCCTACGGCTGGTATAATCTGGGGTTTATCCAGCACCAGGGCCGGTATCTCTTTCCGGCGCTGCCGGCGTGGAGTCTGCTCTTCGCCATAGGCTGGTGGGCTGTGCTGGAGAGGCGGGCTAGTCTGGTCGCGGGTGGCGTCCTGCTGGCCGGGGCAGGCGCGCACTTTGTCTTTGCGACGCTGGCGGGTGGAACGGCAGACAGGTGGACCTTGCTGCTGTGGGGGATGGCGGGAATCGGCATGCTGATTTACGGGCTGCTTTGCGGCCGTGTCAGGAGGGTCTTTGGCGCCAAAGGAGTTGGGGACCAGGACGGTGCTTCTTTGGACGCGTCTGACCAGCTACGCAATGGCGGTGTTTTGCGTCCGATCGTGTATATCTGCCTGTTCCTGGCAGTTGTTGCTCTGGACATAGCCATACCGTTCCTGTATATTGTCCCTCAGTTGAGTTCGTAAAATCGTGATTCCAGTTTGCGGCGATCTCAGTTCCCGAAAACAGTCGGTTCGGAGAAGGACACGGTTGGAAGTACTGAAGCTGCTATCCGTATCGCCCGCGACTCTACCCTGAAGCAGTGAATCTGATGAGTTCAACTGTCCCATTGCCCCCAGGACGACAGATTGTACCGATGCGGGATCTCCGCGGCCCGACGAAGGTACATGGCAGGCCCCCCAGCGGCGTCGAATACATTCTGATCTGGCTGTGCGTAGCGGTCGTAGCCGTTACAGGCGCGTTTGCCGGCTGGCAGTTCTGGCACACCGACCGCATCTTCAGCGGCGTGCACGTGGCCGGCGTGCCGGTAGGCGGCGAGACGCGTGCGTCGGCGTTGCTGCGCCTGCACAGGGAGTTGACCCCCTATCCGCTGGCTCCGATCTTCCTTGAACTTCGCCCCGAATCAACAGTGGGCGGCGGGGCAGCCAGGGACGTGATCAGACGGTGGTCGCTGGGATCCGAGCTGCTGGCGCCGGAGGCGGACCTGGAGGGGGCAGTCAACCTCGCCTATCATGTCGGGCGGCAGGGCAGTCTGTTGGAGCGTATCCTCGGCCAGTGGCGGGCCTTTACGGGCCAGCAGACGGTGTGGCCAGAGGTGCTTGTCAGCGAAGGCGTTGTGCGCCAGGCCGTCGGCGACGCGGCTTCCGAGGTGCGGCGTCCGAGCCGCCCTGCCATCCAGATTGGCGAAGTTTCGGTGCCGCCGCAGCCGGGCCTGGACGTTGATGTGGCTGCGACGGCTCAACTCATACTGGCGCAGCTGGCGAGCGGACGTTCGGGAACGGTGCCGCTGCAGACTTTCAGCACCGCGCCGCCCCAGAGCGCGGCAGGAGACTCGTCACAGAACAGCGCGGGCGCGGGCACATCCGCCTTGGGAAGCATTTCAGGTGGTCTCGCGGCCCCGCAGCCGGTTGTTTTGCGGCACGAAGGATCCGGGACTGCATTTGCGCTTGACGGGGCGCTGCTGCAGAGGATAATGCCCGGGGGGGATCCCCGTTTTCTCAATGAAGAGGCGCTGAGCTTTGTCGTCGAAGGCTGGGCGAACCAGGT
Source organism: Caldilineaceae bacterium (assembly GCA_026914085.1). Classification (GTDB taxonomy): domain Bacteria; phylum Chloroflexota; class Anaerolineae; order Caldilineales; family Caldilineaceae; genus Bin5. Next base: position 1,780 of record JAPPKG010000175.1, read on the forward strand.
TTCCTATCCTGCCCAGGAAGCGCGTCTGCGCTTTGACGATGCGACATCAGCGCTGGCGGTGATACATCCGAGCCGAGCGGGCCAGCGCCTGGACGTCGACCCGACGATCGAGGCTATACGCAATGCGCTGACCACCGACCAGCGGACCGGTGCGCTGCCGATCATCTCCATTCCCCCCGCGGTCGATTCCAGCCGGGTGAGCGAACTGGGGATCAGAGAACTGGTCGCCAGCGGCACTACCTATTTTAAGGGGAGCAGCAGCACGCGCGTTTACAACATTGAAGTCGCGGCAGAGAAACTCGTGGGCGTGGTCGTTCCACCCAACGGTGTCTTCAGTTTCAATTCGGCGATTGAGGCGGTGAGCGGGGCCAACGGATTTGAAGATTCGGCAATTATCTGGGGGGACCGCACGGCTGTTGGCGTGGGGGGAGGCGTCTGCCAGGTGAGTACAACGGTTTTCCGGGCGGCGCTGGAAGGGGGTTTTCCTTTTCTTGAGCGCCACAATCACGGCTACGTGGTGAGCTGGTACGGCGACCCCGGATTTGACGCGACGATTTACACTCCGTACGTTGATCTCAGGTTCCTCAATGATACTGACGCGCATCTGCTGATCCAGCCTGTGGTGAACAGTGAGGAAGGGATCCTCACCTTCCGTTTTTACGGCACCAAGCCGGACAGGGTGGTGGAAATCGGTAAGGCGGTATACGAGGATATCAAAGAGCCCGGTGATCCGGTTTACCAGGAAGACGCCAGTCTGGAAGCCGGGCAGATCAAGCAGGTGGAGTGGGCCAAAGAGGGCCTGACCGCGACGGTCATTCGCAGGGTTACCGAGAATGGACAGACTCGCGAGGACCCGATCAGGTCGGTCTACCGGCCCTGGAACGCGATGTTCCTGTACGGTCCGGGGACAGTCATCCCCGGGGTGACCGATGTCAAGGAGGAGCCGACCGCGACTCCGCAGTCTGAAGGGAACGGTGGCGGAGGCGGATAAGCGAACCGGCGCTACCCGGAAACCAGGTCCCTTTCTCCCCTTGATGCCCCCCGTTTTGTCCCGCTTACAATGCTCTTGACCATCGACATCGGAAACAGCAGCACCGTCCTGGGCGCATTTGGCGACAGCGATGCCCCCTTTGCCGGTTGGCGGCTGCCGACGGAGCGACGGAGCCGGCCGGAAACGGTCAGGCGGTCTCTCTACCGATTCTGGGAGGAGAACGGGTTCGGCGCTGAAGAGTTTGAGGGGGCTGCTGTGTGCAGCGTGGTGGCTCCGTTGACCGAACTGTGGAAAGGGGCGTTGGCGGATATCCTTGGCCGTGAGCCCCTGGTGCTGCACCAGAGGATGGAACTTGGCATGGTGCTGGACGTCAGGAACCCGGACCAGGTGGGGATGGACCGGCTTGCCGACGCGGCGGCGGTGCGTGCGCGTACAAGAGGAGCGGCGGTTGCCGTTGATTTCGGGACGGCGACGACGTTCAATGTGGTGGACGAAGAGGGGCGATTCCGCGGCGGGGCCATTGCCCCGGGTCTTGCCACAGCTGCCGAGTCGCTGAAGGTTGCCGCCCCCGGCCTGGCTGAACTTTCCAAGGTGTTTGGGGATTTCACGCCGGCTTCAGATGAGGTCGAATCGGGTCTTCCTTCCTCGGCTATCGGCCGCGATACCGACGAGGCCCTGAGATCGGGGATCATTTTAGGCTATGCGGGACTGGTTGAAGGGCTTCTAACCCGCATTCGCGATGAGTTGGGCTCCCCTGTCACGGTCGTGTCCACAGGTGGACTGGGGCACGTCATCTCCCCGCTGACAAGCTCAATCGACCACTACGATCCCTGGCTGACGCTGGCCGGAATCCGCGCTGTTTACGGGCTCAATGTCGTAAGCGACTGAAGTCTTTTCGAACTTCGCCTCTCGCAGCCCTCATCCCGTTAATTCAGTAGTTGACGATAGCAGCGCAAGGTGGCTTCGGCGGTCGCCTGCCAGCTGTAGAGGGCGGCCCGCGCCAGCCCCTGTTCGGCGCGCCGGGCGCGCTGGCGACTGTCTTCGATGAGTTCGGTCATGGCATTCCTGATCTCGGTGACGGAGAGGGGGTCGAAGAGGAGGGCGGCGTCGTCAGCGACTTCGGCCAGGCCCGGCGTGTTTGAGCAGGCTACCGGCGTTCCGCAGGCCATCGCCTCGAGGACGGGAAGACCAAACCCTTCATAGAGGCTGGGGAAAATGAACAGTGTCGCGGCGCTGTAGAGGGCGGGCAGGTCGCGCTCGTCCACGGGGCCGAGGAAGCGGACGGCGTCACCGAGTTGGAGGCGTGCGGCGCACTCTCTGGCTTGGGGGTAGCGTCTATCCCAGGCGCCGGCGATGACGAGTGGGGGCGCGTGGCGCGAGGCCATTTGGGCGTAGGCGTCGATGAGGGCGGGCAGGTTTTTGTGGGGTTTGTTGATGCCGAGATAGAGGAGGAAACTTTCGGGGAGGCGGTAATGGTGGCGTACGCGGGCGATTTCGGCGGATGGCTGAGGACTATAGCGGGCCCGGGCGGCAAGAGGCGTGACAGTAGTCTTGGAGGCAGGGACGCTAAAGAAGTTCAACAGATCGCTGCGAGCGGCGTCGGAAATGACGACGACATGGTCTGAAGCGCGCAGGGCGAGGGTGGCGGCCAGTCGAAATAGGAGCCTAGCTCGGGCCGGGACGGTCTGCGGGAATTTGAGCGGGATGACGTCGTAGAAGGTGAGGAGGGTGGGTAGCCCCGTGAAATACGGCATAAGGTAGTAAGGACTGTGGTAGACCGCTGCGCCGCCGGACCGAAGTCGTTTGAGAAGGAACGGGACCTGCCACTGCTGCCGGATGTCGAAAGGCGATACGGGCGAGGCGACAGTTGTGCCGGGCCGTTTGGCGGCAGGCTCCAACTCCGGGGAGGACGCTGACATGTCTTGCAGCGCGGGGGCCGTCGGGCTGTCAAGAATGGTCAGGCTTTCGCCGGGGCTGAGCAGGGGCGTGAGAGCCAGTGCAAGGTTGCTGACGTAGCGTCCGATGCCGGGAAAGTGGGGTACTGCGGTGCGAACATCGAGGATGTATTGGCTCATAGGGAGGCAAGGAGAGAGCGGTCAGAAGTGAGGACAGAGAGAAAAACATTCACGAGAGGACTCATCGCTCGCTCAAGGCATCCTGGTAGAAGGAGATTGTTGACTTAATCATGGTGCCTAATGAGAACTCATTTCGCACTCGCATGCGGCCTTCGGCTCCCATCTTGGCGCGCGTCGCCGGGGCCGCGAGCAGCCTGTTGATTGCGGCGGCCAGCGCGTGCGGGTCGTTGGGAGGCACGACCAGGCCGGTCACGCCGTCGCGGTTGACATAGGATGTGCCGGTTCCCAGCTCCGTACAGACTACTGGCAGGCCACAGGCCATGGCCTCAAGCTGCACGATTCCGAGTGCCTCGGCGCGATTGGTGGAGGGTAGTATGAACAGGTCGGCGGCGTAACGGGCGGCGAGTGTTTCCTTATCTGAAGCGTCACCCAGGAAGAAGACTTTATCAGACAGGTTCTGCGCATGCGCCAGGTTTTGCCATTCCTCCTGCATTGGACCGGTACCGATTATCAAGAGCTTGGCGCGGATGTCGTGCATGGCCCGAATTAACACGTGGACGCCTTTGTAATGGCGCAGACGGCCGATGAAGAGCAGGAGAGGCAGGTCACCGTATTGGTTGCGCAGGTTTTCTGCGTCACCGCGAACCTGCTCGGTTTGGTTAAAGCGTTCAGGTTCGATGCCATAGTGGATGACGCGGCACTTGTGGCGCACGTCCCGCAAGAAGGGGGAAGACTCAATGTAGGCAGGGCTGGAGGCGGCGATCAGGGCGGCGCGTTGCAGGACCTTTTTGAGGAACGGCGCGTAGAGTTTTCCCGTCTTTTTCTGGCGAACGATGTCGCTGTGATAGCTGATCACGGTCGGTTTTGCGCGTCCCAGCATGAGTTGGGCGAGTTCGGCAAGCGGATAGGGCGCGTGGAGGTGAACGAGGTCGACTGTCGCCATCTGGCGGCGCAGCTCCACGAAAAAGGGCAGGCTGATGGGCGTGGACAGGATCGTGGTTTGGCGTCCCGTCTTGGTCACGGGGACACCGTCGATGGTTTGGCGCTGGGTAGCCGGCCCGGTGTTTGTGACGAGTACGCGGGCTTCGACGCCTTCATTGCGCAGGCCCTGGGCAAGTAGGCGGATGTGGTTCTCGATGCCGCCGACGATTGGGTGGTAGTCTTTGTATAGCAGGAGTACTTTCATTGGAAGGTTGGCCAGCCGCTCGCGAAAAAGGGACTGGACATTTTCTACTCGCTCCCGAGCAGCTCCTGATAAAGCCCTTCGAGCTGGTTAACAGTGCGTTCGATTCGGAAGTGGCCTTCCACGCGAATTCGACCTGCGCTACCCATGCTCTGGGAAAGTTTGGCGTCTCTCAGCAGTCGCGAGACGGATGCGGTCAGAGCGGCCGTGTCGCCGGGTTGGGCGAGGAGGCCGGTTTCTTCGTGCAATACGATTTCCGGGAGAGCGCCGTGCCCGAAGGCGACGACCGGTTTGCCCATGGCCATGGCCTCGATGTTGACCAGGCCGAAAGGCTCGGGCGCGCCAGGATGGACGAACAGGTCCATGGCGGCCAAGGCCGGCCGCACGTCGGCAAGGTGCCCGGTCCAGTGCACGCGGGCGGCAAGGCTGGGTTGTGAGCGCAAGGCCAGCAAGTGTGCCTCATAGTCGTCCTGTACGCCGAAAGGGTCGCCGCCGACTATCAGGAAGCGGCACTCCGGCACCTGTTCAGATAGCTGGCGCGCCATGCGCAAGAAGGTTTCCTGGCCTTTCCAGGGTCGCATTCTGCCTACCATGCCGACGATGGGGGCAGCGGCCGGGAATCCGGCGGCTTTGCAGATGTTGGCCCTGTTTTGGGCAGTGTTGTGGGCCAGGTCAAAGTGAGCCAGGTCGATACCGTTGTGGAGAACCGATGCATTGGTGGAGCAGGGCAGGTGTTCGGCGACGGCATGGGACATTGTGATGACACGGCTGGCCATGCTACAGAAGACGGATTTACCCATGCGGTCGGCCCGTTTGGCGGCAGGCTCGTCCTCCGAGAGCCAGAAGTCGCCCATGTGCCAGACCAGAGGAACTGACGCGAGGCGGGCGGCCAAGGAGGCATAGGCGGTGGCGCGAACCGTAAAGCTGTGGATCAGCGCGGCGCTGATTTCGCGGGCTGTCCTCGAGATGCGGAGGCCTTGTTTCCACAGGTCGAGCAGGCTGCGTGATGAGCCACGCAGACGCGGCAGGTCTTGAATATGCACAGGAATCCCTGCCCCGGCCGCTTCTTCCGCCAGCTGCCCGTAGGGTGCTGTGAGGTGGGGTTGCCAGCGATTGCGGTCCAGGAAGGTCATGAGGAGGAGCAGGCATCGTTCGGCGCCTCCGACAGCATTTGCGTGGTCGACGAATAGAATGGGGCGAGGTTTCATAGTGCGTTTACCACGACAGAGATGTACTGTTTTGCTTCTCTGTCCCAGTTATCTTCTCTCTCTACGCAGCTGCGAACGGGAGCGACTGGAAGCAGACGTTCTACACTGGCCTTTTTGCGCGATGGAGACCCGTAAAAAGGGCCGCGCTTTGAACAGTAACGAATCGTCGTATGGATAGCGTCGGTCAGTTCGCTGCGGCGCCTGATGCCTCCTCGCGGTCCGAAGAAATGCTGCCGGAGTCCACTGGTGTGCAGGGGTCATCCGAAGGAAAGTAGGGAAGTCCCCTGATTAAGAGAAAGGGGACAGAGAGAGGAAAGATTCAACATAACTCAGATTGTCACTCCTCCCAACTCTAGTTGCGTTGACACTCGCTGTCATCCGTGCTGGCGAAAAGAGATTCATAGGCGTCAACTACTCGATCCTGTGCGAAGGCTTGAGCGCGCTCTAGCCCGCGCAGCGCCAAGGAGTGCCGTCTGGGCTGGTCATTCAGGAGTGACAACAACTCTGATCCAAGCTCGGTTGGCTGGGCCAATACTCCCCACTTGCCATCTTCCAGAAGTTCCCGTGCTCCTGCGTTGGGCGTCGCCACGACCGGAGTGCCGCATGCCATTGCTTCAGCATAAGGGATGCCGAAGCCCTCGTAAGTGCTGGGCAGGCAGAAAACCCAGGATCTTCGATAAAGATCGGCCAAAGAATCTTCATTGGGATTCTCAAAGTAGACTACGCCGGGGGCTTGCACCGTTTTCTCTGCTACCATCCAAAGCTCGGCTTTGGGCAGGGCAGGTCGAATTTGGGATTGGAAGAGTTCGAGCAACATATGGCCCCGTTTGCGTCCAGCCAGCGTCCCGACAAAGAGAATCACCGGGTCGCGATGTCGAACATCGTCGTTCAGATTGGGCTCAGGGAAAAAAACTCGTTGATTCACGGAATTGGGTATTACATGCTTGATGCGCGGAGCGTATTTCCGGGTATTGGCGCTAACAGCTACGACTCGCGAAGCCTTGGTCGCTTCCCAGAGTTCACAGGGCATAACAGTCAGGTACCAAAGTCGCCTTTTCCAAGTGGTTGCATGGATCGCCTCGGCCATGGCGGCCCCGTGCAGCGTTCGAACTACGGGGATTCCGGGACGGCGAACAAAAAAGCAATTGTCGTGAACGTGGATGATATCGAATTCGCTGAAATCCTGTGCGCCGTAGCTCCAAGCAAGCTGCCATTGCCAAAGCCAAGCGCGATATGGGTTCCTAGGGCGTGCAGAAAAGACTCTTCGCACCAGATAACAGGCATCAGCTGGCCGTTGGTCGGTCGTGAAGACCGTCACTTTGTGGTCGCGTTGGGCCAAAGCATTGGACAGTCTGTGCGCTGCGTATGCCACGCCGCCGGTTTTCGCACGGTCTAACGAGGGTAGTTGGGAGGAAAGGACGGCGATTTTCACTGGGTATCAACGACGCCTGTCTACAATGTCTAACCTGATAACCTTGCCATAGCCCGCAAGACGAAAGGATTGTTCGCTTTGGTTGCCTCTGGACGACTACCCTTTCGACTGTAGACCGAACCAACTCATTTGTCGGGAACACTTGCAGGCAGCGCTTCCAAAAATCCTAGGAGAAAGATAGACGTTGTGATGGTGTTACTCTTACTTACGCTGGAGAGTTTCCAACAATCCTCGACTCAGTGGGATTGGAGATAGACCTCGTGACAGAGCAATAGTCAGACTAAGGTACTTAACTGAGTAGTTGCAGAATTTCGGACAGTCTTGTTCGTTCCGAACTATTCAGCCTCCTGGCTGAACTTGTATGTACCAAAGACTTCATTTCATCTGATAGAAACTCTAAAAACTGTACCGTCTTCGAATCTTGCCACCTCAGAAAACTCGGCGACTTGACGCAGTTTATTGACCTCAAAAAGATAAGGTCTGTTTGTATTCTCGAACCAAACCAAGTATGCGATTTGTACATCTGGCCAGTTGCCGGCAAGGGCTGATATTGGTTTTCGATCTTCGCCGGAACAATATCTCTGGACCTCGGGGGAACTTTGTACTGAATAACCCGTGTGAATATAAACAGCCTCCGGATCATTACTGAATACAGACCCGACATTGTCCGGTGAGAGAAGATAGTCCTGCAAGAAGCTGACTGTTTCGCTTGTCCTCCAACTGACATCCATGTAGTCATGTCCGTTCTTCATTAATTTGCCGCCCCAACAACCTGAAGAAAGGGGAATATGAGGAGTATAGCTAGTATAAAAGCATCAATATTTGCCTTTCTAGACCGAAACGAAAATCCGAGGATTCGCCGGGAAAGTGGTTGCGTTGAACCCGCTAGACTCTGGTCAATGTATGCAAGGATGAATAGTACCACAGGAACGCAAATAGGGGACATGAATCTCAGACTAATCTTTTCGAGGGCCCATAAAGTTGATGCCGTCACAAGAAGTGCGATATAGGCACCACCAAACAAGACAACTGGAGTAACCTTATAAAGCGTTTCCTTGACCCTGTCCCAGACATTCCAGGGGCGGCATACGGCGGCGACAAGGCTACCAAAAATCGCGCCTAGCACAAAGTGTACTCTGGTGTATGGTAGCTTATCCGCGAGTAAGTCAAGCGGGAAAAACCAGCTGAAAACCTCTATTGATGCAAAATACAAATTGTGAAGCACATTGTAACGTGATGGGCCGTAGTCCCCCATAAATTCCTGTGCAACGAGGAAGTTCCTAACGGCCCAGGCACACAGAGGTGCAACAGAGACTAGCCCGAAAAGCAAGAGGTGAAACAAACTTGAACGTACGGAACACCGTTTGGAGATAAGGATGGCAATGACCCCTGCTGCTGTGCAGGCGAGTCCGATATAGCGAGTGATTGATGCCATCCCGGCGACAAGCGCAGGAAGTAGCAATAGTCCTAAAGACCTCTTACTCAGATAGTCTCTCAGCACAAGTATGAACACCAAAGTCCACAGTATTAGGAGCGGCTCTGACCAAGCATATGTGGAGACTTTGAAGAGAACGGGGGGAAACAGAACTGCAAATTGGCCGACTAGAACGAGCGATGGAGTAGCCAGGTAGTACCTAAAGAGTTGACCAGAAAGTAGTACGATAAATCCAAACAAGGTCGCGCTCAGGAGTCGAGCTCCTTTCACCGGGTCGAGACCAAAAAGGGAATCGAATAGTGTGAGGACAAAAGGATAGAGAGGGGGATACCAAGTTAGAGGCACCAACTTATGTGATATCAGGCCATTACCGGCAGACAGGCTGCGAGCGGCTGACACATAACTTGCCGAATCGGGAGATAGGGCTAATCCGTAGGAATATGTCGCGACTAGCACAAGTGGCGTCGCTGAACAGGCCAGCAGGACGGAAATCCATCTGAATATTGCGAACTGTTTACGCTCTAGCTTCATTCCTTTTTTCCAGTCATTCTGTCTGCTATCGTAAGAGTCCGAGGCCCGCGTGAGGTTCAATTGGTCTTGCCTCAAATTTTATGCCAGCCTGAGGGGGGACACTCATATTCCAAGCCTAACTAAAGGCAATTGAGTGCTACCATTACGGGCGGGCGGTTAGCTATTCGGCAGATGATGCCTACCCTTTGTAAGACATTGCCAGTCGCTATCCTTCAGGGAAAACACCATCAGCATACCTGGAAAACTCATGACCTCTCTGGCATTCGATAGGCCGGGGCCCTTGAGCCACACTATTGGGAGCCGAGGAAAGCCGACGTGTTCAGTCAGGAGTGCCGTGGCAGTTGGGGGAAGGTACATCGGGCTTCACGGCAGTACAACTACCTTCGTCTGCGAAGACCGGACCTGTATCCTTGCCACAGGCCGCGAAGCGAGGAGATAGTCCGCTCAGGATGTCCCTGAAAGACAGCCTGCTTTATCAGTATCCAACCCAGTTCCCTTTTCAGGAACCAGGGTAGGTAGCGTTGCTGAAAATTCTTGGCGAAAAAGTAGGCGTTGTTGTGGTGAGATTCGAAGAAATACTGTCCTTCGTCATCGACTTTACTGGCGCGCGAGCCGCCAGTCGGATGGCCCAAATGAACGACGGCCGCGGCGGGGTCGTATGCGATTTGGTAGCCTCGGCGTAGGATGCGCAGGGAGAAGTCCGTCTCTTCTCCGTTGGCGCGGCCGATGTAACTTTCGTCGAATAGACCCACATCGAATGCCAATTGACGACCCACTGACATGTTGCCGCCACGTAGACTGTCGGTAGTGCCCTTCGGTACTTCGTATTCCCAATAATCGCGCAACCTACCGTTAGGCAAAATGACAAGAGGTCTGGGCTGTGGCGGTTGCTTCTTACAATCCACATGAACGCCCCCTGTGGCCGCGCCAATAACCGGAGCCAGCAGGTTTTCCATGTGCAGCTCGATCAGGTTTTCCGGGGGGATGATGTCATCGTCGCAGTAGAGGAGATAGCTGCCTTTGGCCAGCTTCGCGCCTACGTTACGCGCATGGGGCAGGTTGGCTTTGGGGACGAAGTGCCAGCGAAATCGGTCCGGAAAACGTTTCTGGCAATCGAGAATGAACTGCATAGTCGACGGTTCGTGATCTTGGGTCTGGTCGATGACTAACAGTTCGTATTGGGGATATGAAAGTTCGAGAAGGTATTGTATCGTTTCGCAGAGGACCTGTTCGCGTTGATAAGTTGGAACTATTATCGACCAAAAGGGGCTTTCAGACATAGGTCATTCGCGTATGAGGAACTGAACCAGTCCGTGGTAAGTCCGCTCCATGCTCTGCGGCAGGTGCTGGCTCAGTCGAGTTAACAGTTCCTGGTCCGAGGCGTCCAGTGCTCCAAGGGCTCTCAGCATAAGCGGGTAGATGAGGACGGCGGCGGCGACGGCAACAACGAGCCCGCCCAGCCACGTGCTTATAAGCCATGCTGCAACGGCGGCTGACAGAGCTGCAAAAAAGACGCGGCTCAGAACTTGAAATGGCAATGCCACCTGCAGGCGACGAGAGGCATGGGCGATGGTCATCGCGCTGGAAACCGTGTAGCAGCCGCAGGTGGCGAGGGCGGCCCCGGTTGCCCCAAGGCTCGGGACCAAGAGCAAGGACAGAATTACGTTGAAAAGCGCCATCACGGCGTTAAGACGGACAATATAGTTCTGTTCCTCCGCACTGTGTAGCATGGCTACGCTGACGGAAGCGATGGAACCACCGATGTTGCCGATAAAGAATATAGCAAGAATGGGGGCCATACCAAGGAAGTCGGGACCGTACAGAAGGGCGACCGAAGAGGCGACGGCGGCGCCACCCAGCCCAATAGGCATGGCGACTGCGGCTGCGATGCGATTTGACGACAGGTAGACGCGGCCGATGCGCTCGACTTCGTTCTGTCCTTGCAGCGATGCGAAGGTAGGGAGCAGCGTGGCGGTGAAAATTGCGGGGATGGCCATCGACTTCATCGCCAGGTCAAAGGACTGGCTGTAGAAGGCGATATCAACGTCTGTAGCAAACAGTTTGAGAAAGAATACGCCAAATCGTTCGTAGGGAATGGTGCTGGTGGCGAAGATGAGGACGATGTCCCGACTGTAGCGGATTATGCGCTGGCGCAGCTCGGGCGGGAGGGTGGGCGCCGGCGACCCGTGCAGTGTATAGTGCGACGACAGCTTCCAGCCGATCAGCAGAATGGTGAGAATGCGCCGCCCGATGTAAGCGATCAGGAGCGGGTAAATCCCGTAGCCAAATGAGACGATCGCTATGGCGGCAACCCCGTATAGAAAGCCTCCTATCAGACTGGCCTGGCTGAAGACGCGAAAGTCCTGTGCGCCCTTGGCCGCGGCCTGGAAGAAGACCTCCACCACGACGAGCAAGACCGAAAATGCGACGAGGGCCAGAGCGGCGGTGTCGCTGGCGGGGACGAGCAACGAATAGACCAGTACTATGCCTCCCACCAAGGCACCCAGGACGAGTTCTATGCGCAGCAGCCTCGCGAATATGGCCGAGGCGGTTTCTTTCTCGTCCCGGCCCAGATACTCGGCCCCGAATTTAGTCATTGCCCCCGGAAGACCAGGGGAGGCGATCAAGGCGAGCAGGCCTATCAACCACAGCCAGTAGTTGTACCGGCCAAGCAGCGGCGCGCCAAGAGCACGAGCGAGGACAATATTGGTGATCAGTCCCATCAACAGACCACCAACTGTGCTCAGGGCGCTCCAATATGTGTTCCTGACAATGGTCTGATAGACACTCATGAACTTGAACCCAGGCGAGGGGGCTCAGCCCTGGGTGGTCCCTGCTTTGCGGTCAGAAGCACGCAGAGGCCAGGGCGGAAGGCCGGAACAGTCTCACCTCAGGCCATAGGCGGGGGCCTCGCCTTCGCCCGAAATGACTCGCCGGTAGCAAGCAACCGATTCCGCCACCATGCGTTTTGCGGGGAAACTTTCGCGCACACGTTCAAATCCGCAACGCCCCATTTTCTGCCGCAACTCCTTATCCTGGATCAGACGCACCAGGGCATGCGCCAATGCGCGTATGTTGTCCACTTCAACGAGAATGCCAGTTTCGTCGTGGGCAACTACCTCGGGTACGCCTCCGGTGTGAAAGGCGACAACCGGCTTGGCGTGGGCCATGGCCTCGAGATAGATCAGGCCAAATGACTCGGAAAGCGAAGGCGCCACGAAAACATCGCAGTCTGCGTACAGCTGAGAAAGCTCACTCTCTTCAACATAGCCCAAAAATGTCGTGGCGGCGTGCGCCGCAGGTGAAGCAAAACTCTCGAAGTAGTCGCGATAGGACTTTCCTTGCGGCGCTTCGCCAATGTCGTCGCCGACGATGACGAACCGGCAGCATGGGGCCTCGCGGATCACTCTCGGAATGGAATGAAGCAGCCGGTCGATCCCTTTGCGCTTCTCCAGTCGACCTACATAAAGTACGGTTACCGTTCCGACTTTGGATTGCCGCTCAACTGGCGGCGAAATTGGCACGGGGATACCCTGCGGTATTACTACCAGCTCAGCATTCGGTATCCCGTAGAGTTCAGTGGAGTACTGGGCGATGAACCGGCTGTTGGCGATGATATGGGCTGCTCGCCGCGCGGGAAGAGCTTCGAGAAAACAGGCCAGACGAAGACCCAACCTGTCCGAACGACCTTCCTTGAGGAGACTTACCTGGGCAAGCGGGGTAGAAAGACGGATCACAAGTGGGGCGCGCTGATGAAAACTGTAGCAGAGACCCTCAGCGCCCCAGTTCGGCATTTCGACCACGTCAAATGGCCCTTGTACATGTTCCAGGTGAGCGATCTTGCGGTCTACGGCCCAGCTTCGCTCCAGTTGGCGCCAGATCCCTCGTGCTTTGCGCCGGATCGGGGGCGGCAGGGCGAGCCGGCGATTTTCCACGCGGTACAACTCCGGCGCGTGTGGAGCGGTGCTGTCAGAGGGAGTCATGCTGCCATTGTCAGCAGGTCCGGCAATCACTGAGACGTCGTGTCCAGCTTCGACAAGGCCGTGGGCCAGTAGATGGACATAGTTGGCGATGCCGCCTCTGCCTTCAGGTGGATATTCCTTGCTCACCAGGCAAATACGCAGCGGCTTCAATGACGGCCCCCTGCGACTGCGTTGTAGACATCTACTGTTTGCATTGCTGCTTCTTGCCAGCGGAAGCGGGCTGCTCTATTCAGTCCCCCTGTGCGCATTTGTTCGGCCATCTGCGGATTCGACAGGACGTCAAGGACGGCTTCCGCCAAGCCCTCGCCTGTCAGCGATTCGATGTAGCGGGCTGCCGGGCCCCCGACCTCAGGCAGGCTGCTGACCTTGCTGCAGACAACCGGTGTCCCACAGGCCATTGCTTCCAGGACGGGGATTCCGAATCCCTCGTAAAGGCTGGGCATCAGGAAGCAGTCTGCGCCGCTGTATAGGGCCGGCAGGTCTTCATCTGGAACGCGTCCGGCAAATATTACGTCTTCGACCAACTGCAATTGTTCGACCTTCCTCTGGACGTCATCGAAAAGCCAACCGCCCCCTCCGGCCACAACAAGACAGTGAGAGAATCCTTCCGCCTTCAACCGGGCAAGGGCCTCAAAGGCGAGCTTGTGATTCTTGCGCGGCTCCAGCGTACCCACCATCAGCAGATACGGTCGCCGGATCCCATGCCGTTCCTTTACCTGCCGGACCTCCTCTTCGAGGGCGGGTCTGAATTGCTCTTCAATGCCTTCCTCGACGACGAAAACCTTGTGCGCTGGCGTGCCATACAGTTCAAGTAAATCCTGTTTCGTGTGCCTGCTCACGGCAATGATAGCACCGGCGCGGCGCACAAACAAGGGCATGGCTACGCGCAGGAAGGTCCGATTGGCCAGAGTGTGGTGCTGGGGATAGCGCTCGAAGATCAGGTCGTGGACGGTCATGACCGAGGGCCGCGCCGTCCAGGGTAGGAGGTGCTCGGTGGCATGGTAGGTGCCTCCGGCACCGAGTTTGCGGTCGACGACGGGCGCCCGCAACAGTTGACATGCGAGCACGCCCAGCCGCCAGGGATACTGGCCCAGCGAAAAGGCGCGGGCGGGGATGGGAGAGAGCGAGGCGGGGAGCTGGTGGCCGCTGTGACGGTTGTAGAACAGGTTGAGATCGACAGTGTCGCGACAGTGCCGCCACAGTGCGGAGGCAAGGCTCTCGGTATAGCGGGCGAGGCCGGCGCTCTGATGGACGGCGGGTCCGGCGTCGAAGAGGATCTTCAGACGTGCGGCCCTATGGCGGGAACGCTTGGGCGGAGCTTTGACGGGTGTTTGACGCGCCTCGTTGAGCCCTTCACTCATCGCCCGTATCCCAGGCCTCAAACTCGTAGGGCTGCTCGACGGTTGCGATGGTCCGGGCCTGATGGTTCAGCCAGCCGTGGACAGTTTCGCCCAAGTGAGAAAGCGGGCTCTGGCGCCTGGTGCAATCGGGCAGGGCGTCGAGAAAGACCTCGCCATAGCTGCGGCGCCACAGGCGGCTGTCCAGCAGGACGACGACGCCGCGTTCGGTGGCGCTGCGGATGAGGCGTCCGAATCCCTGGCGCAGGCGGATGACCGCCTCAGGCACGGCATATTCGTGGAAGGGGTCCTCATACAGCAGGCTGCGGGCTGCATAGAGCGGGTCGGTGGGCACGGCGAAAGGCAGGCGGGCGATGAGCAGGCAGACCAGTTGGTCGCCGGGCAGGTCGATCCCCTCCCAGTAGCTGCTGGTGCCCAGCAGGACGGAGTTCGGATTGGCGCGGAAGTCGCGCAGGTTGCGGGTGCGGCTGCCCTCGCCTTGTTGAAGCACGGTCAGCCCGGCGGCAGCGAGGGGGGTACGGATTGCGTCTGCGCTGGTGCGCAGATGGCTGTGACTGGTGAAGAGGACGAGGGTTCTGCCGCCGGCGGCGAGGGCAGCCTGCTGAATGGCCCCTTCCAACGCGGGCTGGTAGGTGTTATGGTCCGGCGGCGGCATGTCGCTGGGCAGGTAGAGGAGCGCGTTTCGTTTGTAGTCAAAGGGACTGTCTATGACGGCGCTGTTTGCGTCCCAGCACCCCAACCTGTCGCGCAGATAGTCGAAATGATCGCCGGCCCGGAGCGTGGCCCCGGTCAGGACAACTGCACGTTTTCTGCTGAACAGTTCGGTAGCCAGTTTCTCGCCGACCTGAATCGGCGCGCTGCGCAGAACGACCGAATCGGCGCCGCGGCGCGTGCGCGTACTGCTCCTGGGCGAGGACCTCCCTTCTCCGGCCAGCTCCAGCCAAGCAACAGACTCTTCCTGGTGGTTGAGGGGACGCAGAATCGCATCATCCGCAACCTGCAAAAGGTCGGTAAGGTCGGTCTGGCCGTAGTGCAGGGTTTGCAGGGCATGCGCTGTGCCGCTGCCTGCCGAGGATGTGTTTGCGGAATCATCGTCGTATTGCCACCACAGGGAGGCGTCCAACCGCTCCGCCAGATCTGTGAGGAGACCCAGCAGGCGGCCGATACTGCGGCTGATCCCATCCCACTCGATTTCGATTTCGCTCCAGGCCGGCTGCGCCCTCATGCGGCTGTCCAGGGCGACTTGCTGGGGAAAGCTGGACGACCCGCGCGCAGAGGGCCTGGACTCGGCGTGCCGCAGGACAAATTCGTTTAGGGCATCGGCAAAGGGAGGGAGGCTGGATCGCAGATCCTGGCTGCCGGAATCCACTTGAGCGGCCAGTTCAAGCAGATGGTCTTGATCGATGTAAGCCGCCAGGTATTCGGCTGCTCTTTCCAGTCCGTCAAGGAGATAGGTCAATGCGCGCAGGTCGACCTGCTTTGTAAACTGCTGGGTTGCGGCACCCTCCAGGTGGTGGGCTTCGTCCACGATCAGCGTGTCATATTCGGGCAGGACCTGGCCGCCTGCGGCAAGATCGGCCAGGAGGAGGGCGTGGTTGACGATCAGGAGATGGGACGATATGGCCTGCCGGTGCGCTTCCAGGTAGAAGTCACGGTAGCGGCCGCCGAGAAAGGCATGGTGGCTTGCAGGCCGTCCGAAAGCGCACAGTTCCAGGCTGCATTCGTCTGCATGGGAAGCGACTTGCGCCATCAGGGCCTGTTCTTGCCGGTCGTGAATCGGAAGCTCGCTCAGGTCACCGCTCTGGGTATGCGGCAGCCAGACCAGTAACTTTGCCAGGAACCGCAACTCGAGGGGAGACAGGCTGTCTGCAAAGAGTCCTCTGACGCCGCGGGACGCCTCCAGCCAGTTGGTCAGCCTGCGTGTACAGAGATAGCGGGTTCGACCCTTTAGTGTCATCGCCCGGACAGGGGGGGAGGGTCCGCCGTTCGGGTCCAGGTCGTTTTCCGCCAGGACCTGGGCCACGCGGGGAAGCTCCTTTTCCAGTAACTGGTCCTGCAGGGGGAGGGTATGTGTGGAGATGACGACGCGGCTGTTGTTGGCCACAGCCCAGGCCGCGGCCGGCAGGAGATAGGCCAGGCTCTTTCCGGTACCGGTACCCGCTTCGATGATTTTGTGATCGCCCCGGTTCAGCGCGTCGAGTGTCTGAAGAGACATCTGCAGCTGTCCGTCGCGGCGCTCGAACTCAACGCCCGAGTCGGCGTCGAATTGCACCGCGAGCGGACTGTCATCGGAGAAGGCCGTGACCAGGAAACCGTCCGCAAGTTCGCGAGGCTCGGGGTTAGGCGTGACCGGTGAGAGAGAAGGACCTTTGCGCCGAAAGGGCTTGGTTGGCCGGTCACGGTTCGCTACCAGCCCTACATTCTTACGCCGGCGCAACTCGTCGTGAAAAAGAAGCATCGGATCCCAGTCGGCGCCGCGGCCGGCGTCGCTGAGGGTTTCCAACGCGGATTCCGGGAGTTCTTCGATTCGCTCCAGAAGATGAAGAAGAAGATCGGCGGTCGCCTCTGCGTCTGCCGCTGCCCTGTGGGCAGTCGTCAGGGGAATCATCAGTGCTTTGCACAGTTCCCCGAGGCTGTAGCTGTCCTGTCCGGGCAGGAGCATCGTTGCCAGCTCGTGGGTGTCGAGGACAGGGGTGTTCAACTTCACGCCGGCCGCACGCAGGAAAGAGACGTCGAATCCGGCGCTATGGGCGACGACGGCCTGCGTGCCCTTCGCGAGGAAGCCCAGGATTTCCGGGATTACTTCTTCGATTGCGGGTGCGCCGGCAACGTCTTCAGGGCGGATGCCGGTGATCTGTTGAATGCGAACAGGGAGAGGGCGGCCGGGGTTGATGCAGGTCGAATAGTATTCGCGGGGACCGCCTTTCTGAAAACGGACGGCCCCAAACTCGATAATGGCATCCCGCTTTGGATTGAGTCCGGTAGTTTCCAGGTCGAAGGCGACGAACGTACGGGAGGGCATAGTCAGGGGGCTGCGGGCGGCGTGCTGGTCCGGGCCAAGTTCGGGGGCCTCCGGTTACTGCTCTTTTGCGCCGTTGCTGAATGTGATGGAGCTGGCCGTCCTGGTGACGTTGCCGGTATAGAGCCAGGAGACCTGCCGCAGCGTGAGGGCCTGGTCGAATTCGGTCAGCGCCGAAATGCAGTCGGCGGGCACGACGACTGAGAACCAGCGCAGGCCGGCTGAGGCGGCGGTATGGAGGACGCAGATGCTGGAGACAGTGCCGACGATCACGAGGTTGCGCACTTTCCAGACGTTGGCGAGAAAATGCTCCAGCCAGGTGCCATAGAAGCCGTCATAGCGGCTTTTCTGGCAGACGAGATCCTTGGGTTGGGGCGCCAACTCCTCAACGATCTGCCAGCCCCAGCTATTTGTTTCACAGTGACGCGGCCAGATCTCCCATTCGGGATCGCCGGGGAAGTGGCTGTCCTGCGTGTAGGCTATGCGCACGCCGGCGCGGCGGGCGCGTGTCAAGAGATTTTGCAGACTGTCGAGCGTGGAGGCGGCGTCGGGCACGACCAGGGCGCCGCCCTCCTTGACGAAGTCGTTCTGCATGTCGACAACGATCACGGCGGTACTCTGCGCAGGCAGTTCGACGGTGGACTGCCACGGGATTTCAGGAACTTCTACAGTGTCACCAGGAATCTGCATCCGGCCCTCCTTTGCGGAGCCAGCGGGAAACGGATTGCTTCGTTGTGAGCAAGTAGCCGCGGCGCAAGGTTAGATGGCTAAGCCAGCTCCCAGCGGCTGGGGTTGATGCCGGGGGCCTCGCTGGCCATGTCGGGCGGTTTGTTGCCGCCGCCGTAATCCCATTTCCGAGTGTTGCGGTCGATGAAGAACCGTTTGACTTCAGGCGGCAGGTTGGCCAGTTCTTCAGCCGGCCACTGCTCTACTTCCTCTTCGACCGGTCCTGCCCAGGCAGGGCGATAAGCGATTGCCAGCAGCTCACGGGCGTAGTCACCGACGTTGGGAAAGTTTCCGTGAAAGACCCGATGGTTGATCAGCACTGCAGAACCGGCCGCGGCGGTCACCATGACCTCCTCGGGGTGGGACTCGTAGCGAACGTAGGGATTGCCGTGCGCGTGCATGACGAGATGGGAGCGGGGAATCACGCGGAATGGAGAGACCTCTTCGGTCAGCTCCTGGAGGTAGTAGAGCACGCGTACCATGCACGGGCAACTGCCCTCGTACCCGAAGATTTTCGAGCCATAGGGCTGGCCATCGGTGTGGAGGCTGATGCCGGGATGGCCCGGTTCGGAGCGGGCGTAGGCGTAGGACATGAATACAATGTCGTCGCCAAACAGGCGCTCCAGAAACTGGATCGTGGGCGGATGGGCGATCAGCGCGGTAATGGCGCCACCCGTGAACTGGGCTTTTGGGCGGACCTGCTGTTTGACGCTGTAGTCGACTGCGAATGTATTCAACTTGGCGGTCTCGGTGCGCAGAGTGTCCAGATGCTCCTGTGTGAGCAGATCGGGGATGACGGTGTAGCCTTCCACTTCCAGCTGGTAAACGTGCTGGCCGTAGCTCAGTTTGGACCAGTCACGGTCGTCGACTTTCACTTTGTCCA
>JAPPKG010000405.1:0-20571 GCA_026914085.1 Caldilineaceae bacterium
CTGACCGGACCGATCCCCAGTCTGAGCAATCTCACCAGCCTGGAACACCTGCAGCTCTCGAACAATCTGCTGACCGGACCGATCCCCGACCTGAGCAATCTGACCAACCTCAGAGGCTTGTCCCTCGGTCACAACCGGTTGACCGGGTCAATCCAGGATCTGCGCGTCCACCCCAACTTGAGAATACTGGCCCTGCAGCACAACCAGTTAACCGGACCTGTCCCCGATCTGACAGGCTCCAATCTGGGAGACCTGAACCTCACGGCAAACCAGCTGTGCGCGCCTCCGGGCGTCGACTTTTCCAGAGGAAACCAGGTTGTGGCCGACCATATCCGGATCCTTAATCTGCCTCCCTGCACCGGCGTCGCGCCAACGGCGCCGGACCCGGCTGAGGAAAGGGCGGCGCTGGTTGCGCTTTACAGGGCAACGGACGGGGCCAATTGGAAACACAACGCCAACTGGCTGACCAGCGCGCCGATTGAGACCTGGCACGGTGTTTTTACGGACAAAAGCGGACACGTGACAGAACTGAGCCTGGAAGAAAACGGGCTGCGCGGGTCCCTCCCCGCTCTGAACGCGCTCACCCATCTGAAAAGGCTCTACCTCTATGAGAACCAGTTGACCGGGCCAATCCCGGAGCTGAACGCACTCACCAAACTGAGATCTGTGGGGCTGAGCGACAACCAGTTCAGCGGACCGATACCCGCTCTGAACAGCCTCACGAACCTGGGATTTCTGAACCTCTCATACAACCGGTTGACCGGGCCAATCCCTGATCTGAGTGCAGCCCCCTACTTGCGGCAACTGATTCTCACTTCCAACCAGTTGACCGGTTCGCTCCCTGATCTGAGCACCCATACCTACCTGTGGAAGCTGAAGCTCTCACAAAACCAGCTGACCGGGCCGATACAGGCTCGGCGCCTTCCACCCGATTTGTGGACTTTGACTCTCGACGAAAACCAGTTGACCGGGCCAATCCCCGATTTGAGCGCCCATACCAACCTGAACTATCTGCGCCTCAATGCCAACCGGCTGACCGGGCCAATCCCCGACCTGAGCGCGCTCACCAATCTTACGGGTCTTTTGCTGGGCGGCAACCAGCTGACCGGGTCGATCCCCGACGTGAGCGCGCTCACTGAACTCAGGACTCTTTCCCTGGGCTCCAACCAGCTGACAGGGCCAATCCCCGACCTGAGCACACTCACCGAACTGGACTATCTGCGACTCGATAACAACCAGTTGACGGGGCCAATCCCCGACCTGAGCACACTCACCAAACTTACAGGTCTTTTGCTTAGCTACAACCAGTTGACGGGGCCTATTCGCAATCTGAGCCACCTTACGAGACTTACATCTCTATCCCTCAGGTACAACCAGTTTACAGGGCCGGTGCCGGATCTGTCTGCCCTGGCCAACCTGACGTGGCTGACCCTCAGAGGCAATCAGCTGTGTCTTCCGCAAGGCTCCGGCCTGTCCGGCGCAAACCAGGTTGTGATCGAGCACCTGAACAGTCTCAATCTGCCGGCCTGCACAGCCGCGGAACTGGCTCTGACGCCGGGGACGCCGCAGAATCTGACCGCGACCGTCGGCGACGGCCGGGTCACGCTCACGTGGAGCGCCGCGGCGAACGCCGCCGGTTACGAACTGCGGGTGTGGGACAGCATCAACCGCGAGTGGGGCGGCATCGGCGGCGACTTGCGCGTCACTTCGCACACGCACACGGTCCTGAAGGACGGCAGGAACTACTACTACCAGGTCCGCGCCCGCGACGTCAACGGCGTACGCGGCCCATGGTCGGAGCAGGTGTACGCGGCCGTGGTACCGCCGCGGTATCCGCCTCCCCCCTCGTCGCTCGGCGTTGACATGCTCTATCAGAAGTACCTGGAAACGAACGGGGTGGCGGTGGTCGCGCCCAGTGAGGTGTCCGATGCGAAGATGGCGCTGGCGCGGGAGACCATTACCGGTATGATCTCCAGGCGGGCAGACCTGCTTCAGACGATGGCCGCCAACAACACGATCATCTTTATCAAGGATAGAAGAGGAGGCGTCGCCTATAAGACTCCCGGCGAGTGGGAGGCTTATGTGCGGGCGAATGATCCGCACTGTGAAATTCTCATCCACGAGTTCGCTCACGTGATCCACTACGCAATCGAGGAGCAGGCCGGCGGGCCGGCGTTCAATGCGAGACTCCTGGGCTTGTACCAGTCCGCCTTGAACGCCGGGCTGTGGGAGGGCAGGTACGCGTCACGGAACGCCTACGAATACTGGGCTGAGACGGTCAAATACTGGCTTTGGGGTGATGTTCCGTACTCAGGCTATGCGACGCTGGCGGAGTACGATCCGGAAATCGCCAAGCTGATTGAGGAGGAGCTTGGCGGCGCTACGGTTCCCGCCGCCTGCAAGCCGTGAACTGTGGGGGTGGGGTTGGAGAGAACGCCGGACGCGGTGCAGCGGCGAAACGCTGCCCGCCGGAGGCTGGAGGATTCCACAGCTGTTACCCGGGTGCGGCGATGCCCAGACCTACGCTCAGGCCGCCGCCGCGCGTCCGCACCGCCCTAGATCACCAACCGTATGAAGTTGATGCCCTCACCCCCATATAGCAGGGAGAAGCAAAGAATGGCGGTGAGACGCACTGTAAGCGTATCTGTAATAGTGTTGATTCTGGCCGTTTTTCTGGGGCTGCACTACGCGACCGCGGTAGAAGCGCGTCCCATGTCGCATCCATGTTTCGTTGGCGAAGGGCAAGTTCGATTGGGAAGATTGATAACTCGCTAGAGGAGGCAAGAATGTCCAACACCTTAACAGTCAACGTTGTAATCGGGAAAAAGGCGGTGCCAGCACTTGGTGTCAGGAATATCGGCTACGTCCAGATAGTATCCGGGCTGGCAACAGAGGATATGCAGATTGATTCAACGACTTCTATTTCAGAAGATGGAGTCCTGCTTTCCGAACTAAACGAACAGGAGAGACATGATTTGGTCAGGTTATTCAGAAGTTTAGTGTTATCGCTGGAAAATGATGGCGTGAGCAATGAAGTGGGCCCCAAAAACTGGACCATAAGCTAAGGCATATAATCCCCAAAAAATTGCCTCATGCCGCTCACGATCAGGCCCAAATCCGCAACTGGGTCAGACTCGAACGCCGCATCGTCTTCAGCACATCTCGTGCCTGTTTAGAGGGCATAAGCATCCGACTACCAATTGCCTAATTCAATTTGATCGTCTTGCATTGGGGAAGGGGAAACCATAATCAACCGTATGTTTCACAAGAATAAATGGAAGCTGGCGCTGACGTCAGGCATGATTGTTTTCTTGCTGTTGAGCACAGGACAGCAGTCCTTTTTCCAGCTGCCCGGTCGGCAGTCTTCGGCCCTCTTCGCGCAGACACAGAGCGCGACGTGCCCTCCGGGACAGTATTGGTGTCTTCCGTCGTATCGAAATCCGCCTTGGTACAGCTGCTGGCCGGAGGCTGAAATCGGCCGAGATTGGCATTGCACGTCAGCGCCCCCTCTGCCTCCAGGCGATGGCAATTCGGGCGGCAGCAACCCGCCGACAGTCACACCGACGCCGACAACCCTTCTAGACGGCGACAATCCAGGCGATGGCAATTCGGGCGGCAGCAACCCGCCGACAGTCACACCGACGCCGACAACCCTTCTAGACGGCGACAATCCAGGCGATGGCAATTCGGGCGGCAGCAACCCGCCGACAGTCACACCGACGCCGACAACCCTTCTAGACGGCGACAATCCAGGCGATGGCAATTCGGGCGGCAGCAACCCGCCGACAGTCACACCGACGCCGACAACCCTTCTAGACGGCGACAATCCAGGCGATGGCAATTCGGGCGGCAGCAACCCGCCGACAGTCACACCGACGCCGACACCGACAACCCTTCTAGACGGCGGCAATTCAGGCCGTAGCAACCCGCCGACGGTCACGCCGACGCCGACACCTCTCCCAAGCGGCAGCAACCCGTCTAGTGGCAATTCGGGCGGCGGCAGTGATCGCGGCAGTAGTTCCTGTATCGTGCTGCATGTTGCGACGCCAGTGCAGTTCTGCTTACTGTTTGACGGGTACCAGAGTTATTTCGTCGGGCCAGACGGCACGCAAGTTGGGCCCTATCTGTCATCCGTCCGATCTCTGTCGACGTTATATCCCGTCGGTTCATCCGCGGTTACGTTGTACGACGGACGGAATCCCCTGTCAGGGAAGCCTATTGTCATTGCATATCTTCCCGGCAAGAGGAAGATACGGGTCAGCACCTACTATGCGGACATGCCACAAGCGGTCGATAAACCCTACATCTTCACAATTGACGAAAACAATGCTGTGACACATCTGGACTGGTAGTTCAGACGCATGACACAATGATGGGCGCCTTCTGCAATATTGAGGGAGCTTATGCGTTGCGCGCGGTCAACAAGGAGACAGCCGAAGCCGAAGCGCAGAACCTACCGACGGCCGAGGAAGCCGAGCGCATCGACGCCCTGATCGCGTGCTATATCGCCGTCCTCGAGGAGCAGCCCGCCTCCAGGGATACGGCCGGCGCGGCTGCGCTAGAGATTGCACACGCCTCGCCTTCGGCGGACCGTGGCGGGGGCGTTCAGGTCGAGGTCAGCTCCACCTAGCCGGAGCCGGATTCGAACCCGGAGCAGCTGACAGCTACAGAGCCGAACGACGTGAACCAGCCGTCGCAAGCGGACCTCCAGCGGCGGGCCCAAAAGGCTAAATGCCGCACACCGCCGGGCACAGATCCAGCGCCACAACCGATCGCAGCGCAAAAGCAGGCCGAGAAACAACCCGATCCCCCGTTGCAGAACAGACACGGATCGCAACCACACGCCCAGCCGCCTACGAGTCAATCGCAGCGGCCCGCCGGCACAATCGCCGTCCTCGACGTTTTCACAGCTGCGCCTAACGCCGGCGCTTACCCGCGAAAACAGGTGGGGAACGCGGCAAAAGACAGGGAGGAACAAGATGCACGGCCTCCAACCATACCGGGCGATAAACGTCAGTTGCAGCGCCGTCCCGACGAGTCGGATCAATCGAGATGCTCAACAGTATCCCTTCACCACCCAGAGACTGCGTGCCCGATACGGCCGAAGAATAGACTACGCACAGCGACAACGGCCCCTTCGAGCTGAAGGGGCCGTTTTGCGTCAAGAACTTCGTTTGGACGGCGGTCGCCAGATTCCGTACCGCCTTACGGCGCTCCAGCGTTTTAAAGCGGTTGGGGGTACCTGGGATATCTCACGTTTCAGCACATTATTCGCAGAAAGGCAGTCCTGTGTCGGGAAAATCGCTGTTACTGACCTTTTGAAGAGTGTAGGGAAGGCACCCGCGGAACAGATTTCCGGACAGCCGCAGCGTTCGCAGATTGGCGATATCGCCCAGCTCTGCGGAGATTGCTCCGGACAGCTTGTTTTTGCTGAGATCCAACTCTCTCAGACCGGAGAGAGCGCCAAATTGTGCTGGAATCTCGCCCGTCAGACGGTTTTCGTCAAGGCGCAGCGACCTCAAGTCATCGAGCGCACCCAGTTCTGGGGGTATTCTCCCGGTCAGCATGTTTTGGGCGAGGCTCAACTGCCTGAGATTCGACAGCGCCCCCAGTTCGTGCGGGATTGCGCCTGTCAGATCATTGTCATTCAGGCGCAGCTCCTTCAAATCGTGTAAGTTTGCCAACGTTGCAGGGATCTCCCCGGTCAGTTCGTTTCCATCCAGCCGAAGCCAGTGCAGTTTGGTCAGCGCGTCCAGATTCGCGGGGATCTCACCTGTGAGACGGTTGCCGTGGAGATGCAGCCATTCAAGATCTGCCAGCGCACTCAATTCGGCGGGAATGGCGCCGGTCAGCTGGTTTCCCTGGAGGTCCAATCTCTCCAGGAAGGAGAGGTTGGCGACCTCCGCCGGGATCTCACCTGAGAGCCGGTTATCGGCGAGCCCCAGTTCCCGCAGCCTGGTGAGCCTGGTGAGCCTGATCGGGATCTCACCGGACAGCTGATTGTCATTGAGCTGCAGCCATTCCAGGCTGGAGAGGGCACTCAACTCAACCGGTATGGCCCCGGACAGTCTGTTGTCGGAGAGTTGCAGTTCGCGCAGGTTTGCAAGCTTGCTCAGTTCTGGGGGGATTGGGCCTGACAGTCCATTGCCGTCAAGCCGCAGCCACTCCATGTTGATGAGCGCGCCCAACTCAGCAGGTATCGGACCGGTAAGATCGTTGTCGAAGAGGTGCAGCCATTCCAGATTGCTGAGATTGCCCAGCTCAGGGGGGATGTTCCCGGACAGATGGTTTTCCTGAAGGCCCAATCCCTCCAGGTTCTGGAGCCGGCCCAGTTCGGGCGGGATTGCGCCTTCCAGATGGTTGCCATCGAGCCGAAACCATTCGACGCTGGCAAGTCCGCCCAGCTCAGCAGGTATCGCGCCTGTCAACTGGTTCCTGTAAAGTCCCAGGCCCACCAGGTCGACAAGCGCGCCGAGAGTTCCCGGAATTGTGCCGGTCAGCCGGTTGCCGTCCAGGCGCAGCCACGTCAACTTGGTCAGCGCACCGAGTTCGCTTGGCACGGCGCCTGTCAGATGATTCTCGTGCAGGCCCAGGCCCTGCAGTTCGGCGAGCGCGCCCAGCTCAACCGGGATCTCACCGGTCAGCCGGTTGTCATACAGCCACAGCCATTCGAGATGGACCAACTCGCCCAGCTCCGGGGGAATCTCTCCCGTCAGCCGGTTGTCGTGAAGCCAAAGTCCTTCCAGCCGGGAGAGCGATGCCAGTGAAGACGGCAAGACACCGGTCAGGCCTTTGCCTTCGAGCTGGATTTCGGTGACGCGCGGCGGCGCAGCCTCGGTATCGACCCCCACGCCCTCCCACTCTTCAATTGGGCGTTGTGCACTCCAATCCAGAGCGGCTTCCCCGGCCAGTTCGTCTCTGATTCCCAGCAGTGCGGCGCAATCCTCCACCAGGCCGGGGTTCTGCTGGGGGTTCGTCACTGCCACCCCATTGGAACACAGCGCGGTTTCCAACTGGCCGGTCGTAAAGTCGCAACCGGCCGCCGCGATTGAGGCCAGCGCTGCCAAAAGCACTGCCCGGAGATGTCGGACTGTCAGTCCGCGCTTAAGAAGTGAAATTCCATAACCCGGTTTTGGGCACACGATAGCAACTCCATGGTCTTTGGCGGGGAACAACCCCTGTTTGGATCGAAGCGGGAAATTCAGGAGAGAGGTGTGAGAGCGTTCAAAGCCTTCCCAATCTGCGTTCTGAAGGCGGCCACTTGCGGCTCCACAATGGATCTACTGACCTCAGCTTTTTTGGACAGGTATGAGGGCCACGGGTACACGCTTGCGCGCACCGCGGGTTGGCCAGATCGGTTACTGCTCCTCGTACCAACCCGAACCGAAGATCAGGCCGTCGTAACGGATAACCCACGCGTGCTTGCGGGCCTCCTCGCCGGTTTCGGGATGGATGTTCTGATGGGTAAGCCACTGGCCTTGTTCGGTGGTCGTGGCAACGATCTTGCCCACCTCATAGCCGCTGAAGTCGGTAAAGGTCAGGTTGTCCGCTCCCACCCGTTCGGCAAGTAGTGGGCCAAAATGCGATCGTTTTCGTCAACGACAAAGAGATATCACTGGCCGTCTACGCCGGCGGGTGAACTGTAGTGGTCGATCAGCGCCTGGCGGCCGTCATTGTTGTACAGGCGGATGGCGTCCTGCACGAAGGAACGGGTGTACGCGGCGGGATCGTCCCTTGTCGGAATCGCGACACAGGCCGCGGGCGCAAACAACGCCAATGCCATAACGACAATCGCAACCCTGATGATCCGTTTCATGCTCGCGCCTTCTGTGTGAAATAAATGGACAGGTGAAACCGGCGAACCTCCCGGCGCGCCTGGGGCCACTTGCGAATTGTGGTTGTTTGTGGGCTAAAATTGGGGAACTTTATACCACAATAAATCTAATGTGAAACGAGACTTTGGACGGTTCCTTCGGCACGTGCGGCAGGGCCAAGGGAGCATACGAAAGCTGTCTGCAATTTTCATCCTGATTGCGTAACTCTTATCTCATATAGTCATATGAGTATCTGTATTATATGTTGCGCAGTGGGTCATGGCAATTTGCGTACAACGAATTCACGGGAATAAGGTGATCCATTCCACCCCTGAAGCCGATGCGGCCCGCCTGAACGAGGAGTGCGGCCTCGACGCCAAGTATTCGACCTCTGGTTTCGACGTGCAAGGTGGATGACAGCCACCCAGTCAGCAACTTCTCCCAGTCTGTTGCGCCTTGATCGCCAGCGGTACCGGGGTCTTCCTTCGGCGGGCGACTGTCGCCGGTGTTGGGGCTGGCCTGTGTGCTGGGCCCGCTTTACTTGATTGCAGAACATATAACCCGTAATATAGTTATGTGTTTATCGTTGGGGTGTCAAGTCAATTGCTGCAATTGCGTGACAGTTGTCGGTGAGACAGATCGTTGAAATCCATGTAGATCAACAGAGAAGAAGCAGTAGAAACAATGAAACACGACGCGTTTTTCCGCCGGCATCCGGTGTTCAGGGGCGAGGAGTTGGCTGAGCATCTCACCTCCAGCGGCCGAGTCGGTGCCCGGATGCAGGAGTCTCTGGTTGCATATCACACCAGGACTGGACGGCTGGTTCGTATTCGACGCGGGCTGTTCGCCGTGATTCCGCCGGACGCCGACGGCGACACTTATCCGATAGACCCCTACCTGGTAGCTTCCAAACTTACGCCGGACTCCGTCCTATCTCACCACACGGCGCTGGAGTTCCATGGGCGCGCATACTCAGTCTGGCGACAGTTCACATATCTGTCGTCGCGTCCGCTGGATACGTTTACGTTCCGCTCCCAAGTCTACCGGGGGGCCCGGTTTCCGGGGCCGCTTGTGCGTTCGGGCGAGGAGAACTTCGGTGTGTTGACGATGGAGCGCGCCGGACTATCTTTGCGGGTCACGAGTCTTGAACGAACTTTCGTGGATGTTCTGAACCGCCCGCTGTTAGCCGGAGGCTGGGAGGAGGTATGGCGTTCTCTGGAGTCGATAGAGTTCTTCAACCTTGACAGGATCGTGGAGTACGTTCTTCTACTTGGGAATGCGACCACAGCTGCGAAAGTGGGCTTTTATCTGGACCAGCATCGCGAAGCATTGATGGTCGAGGCACGCCATATCTCTGAACTACAGGAGGAACGTCCCCGGCAACCCCACTACGCCGACCGGAGAAGCGGTGGGGAAGGGACCTTCGTAGCCGCATGGAACCTGGTCGTCCCGACAGAGGTGGCCGAACGATCCTGGGAGGAGATGAGATGAGGGTCTCAGCCGAGAGGCTGGCCGCAGATGCAGCGGCGACAGGATTCCGATCAGACATGCTTGAGAAGGCGATCCGTCTACTGGGACTGCTTGACGTCATGTGCAATCATCCATTTTTGAAGGGAAAGCTCGCACTCAAAGGCGGGATTGCATTAAATCTCTTCGTGTTCGATGTGCCGAGGTTGTCCGTCGATATCGACCTGAACTATGTGGGCAACGAAAGCAGAGAGGCGATGCTGGAGGAACGCCCCAGGCTTGAGGAGGCAATACAGGCGGTCTTCAGCCGGGAGGATTTCAGCATCAGGCGTATTCCCCAGGAGCACGCAGGAGGAAAATGGTCGCTTCGCTATGCGGCGGCGTATCCGTCAGATTTCCCATTATGATTGTCGAGTCGCCTTCCATAGCCGAACCATGAAGCGATCATCTCCCTCCACCAAGTCCGGCTCCGTGCCATTGTGGCGCCGCATTGAGTTGATGATCTGGTTGCGGACTCCCATTCCGTAGTGTTCTATGTAGCGGTAGTCGCGGAGGATTTCCTTGAGCAGCTCGTTGCGGGCCACACGAACTACGCCTTCTTTCATCTTCTCCACCGTGACACCGTTTGGAAGGCGACCCGGAGAAATCACTTCGAAGCGATCCCGGTATAGCGAAACCTCGATGTCGGTCCCCTCGCGCGCGTAGTCGCGATGCACCACCGCGTTCACTACCGCCTCTCGCACCGCGTCAAGGGGAAAGGACTTCTTGTGGATTCGACGACCTCCGTCGAGATACGCGACGCTTCCCATGTTGCGCTTGATGAAGTCCACCGTGCGGTCGATCACGCCCCTTTCCACCACATCACCATCCTCCGAGACGCGCGGCGTCAGAGGTCCTCGAATCCGCTCTTCATCGACGGTGTTGTACTCCTTTTCAAGATCGGGAAATGCCACGGCTGTTACGCCGGCCTGGGGAAGACGGCGGTTCGGGTTCTTGCCGAACAGCAGGAGCCCCGCGACCGATGCACCGACGCCAGCTCCCGCCTCAACCAGCAGGTCCGAGTTAAGCAGGAGCCGCCGCCTGTTCTCAAGGTCGGTGCGGGCCGGCAGTGAGCGCTTCAAGACGTCCTGGTAGTAGTTCTCGATCCGGTCCACGTCGAGAGCTTCCAGCCCGGTGTCCGGCACCGGTTTGATCTCATATCGGACCAAGCGGGCAGCCTGATAGAGCTGTCCCTCCTCCTCGCGTGTCGCCTCCCGGGAGGTGCTGCCGGCGCGGATGAAGGTCACCCAGGCTCTGCCTCGACTTGCTTTGCAGGGTTTTGCCGGACTGTCGGCGGCAAGCTCGATGACACCTACATCTTTGCCAACCTCAATTTCCATGCAGGTCCAGACGGGAATGATGGCAGGCTGGAGATTCAGGCGAGCGATGTTCATCACCCACTCCTCCGCAGCCTCGCGGCTTCTGGTCAGCCCGGAGATGGCTCCGTCGTCTTCCACGCCGAGGAGAATGACGCCGCCCTCCAGGTTCAGCAGTGCGGACATCTCCGTGGCGAGCTCATCCGGGCGACAGTCGTCACGCTTGAATTCGACGCGCGAGTTCTCCAGGTTGGCGATGAGTTGGAGCAGTTCCGTTTTATTCATCTTTCAGAAACCGTACTTCCGCCGCCGCGTCTCGAACGCTTCGCGGCCGCCATCTGTTCGTTTCTGGGGGTGGCTACAATGTCGTTGAAGTAGGCGTCCTAGGCGATCGCGTACTCCTTCCTACGAAACCGCTTGTCCCAGCCGCCGAAATTCCCGGGTACTTTCACCTCGGCGTCCAACTCTATCGCTAAAATTGGCGACGGGAAAGTGCAGACTTGGTCATCTTTCACTCCTGACGATATGTTTTTGGATACCATGTTAACCTAGCCTTGGGCGACAGAAAAAGGCGTAAGCGGTCCCACTTCTCGAGCCACAAAAAGGAAGCAATAGAGTGTTTTCAGACGGATGGGCGATTCGTTCCCTTTCACTAGAAGTCCCCGCCCTGGCATGCCTCATCCTACCTTTCCGTTTCGGACCTTGCGCCAGGGTCGTTCTCGCAAGGATCGAAATCGACCTGACACGACAGGGTCAACCGGAACCAAACCAGGGCTTGGAACAGTTCCTCGCGGGTTTCACTCTCTTCGATGAACTGCCTGACCGTGCCCTCGATAGCAGGACCGAACTCGTCGAATTCGTCCGCTTCCATGAACTGTCGAGCTATGGCCGACGGTCCCCATCGCTCCCAGTCCCAAAGGTCATGAAGGGTCACCAGATAGGGACTGGGCGCCCTCTGGTCAGGGCCGCCGATACTCTGCCAAAATCACCAAGTTGGTTAATTTGCGAACGGTGCTGGCGTAGGCGGGTAAAGCGGTTTGTAGTCGTGCAGGCGATGTCCAGCTGTTTACGTGCCGGCGGCCAGACCCCATGTTTGAGGGCTTGCTGCAGGCCCACCCCCACAACCAAAACGACGTCTGATGAAAGTGAATCAGAATCGTCATGCCTTTACTCATGTTCAGCCCAGGGGCTGGCCCTCGGCTACCAATCAGCCCAAATAGCTTCGTATCCTCCCCGCTACGAGGCCACCGACAGAAATCATCGACATCACAAAACAGTTCAAGTATACTCATCTTGAGCGCCTTTCTTTGCTGGTGAATCTTGGTTGTCCAACTTTTATTCTACCAGCTTGGTCAGGCGCTCATTTGCTCCGGATTCAGGTCCTTAGCTTGTGGTCCAGTTTTTGGGACCCACTTCATTCATCGCTTCCATAACAGGCGCAATCCGGGAGGAGAACTATCGGTCCTCCTACACAACGCCGGAAAGGTCATCTTTCATGTCATCTGAAGCGACACTTTTCGCCCACATTACACAGTGGCTAACCAACCGAATCGAGGATGTTGCTGTTGAAGCGCTAGGCTACATCTTGTCCCAATCGCCTGCGGCCCGGAGAGCGCTGACGGATGTTCTGAAGGAAGGAGGAATGGACGTCAAGCTTATCGACAGAATAGAGACCCAGGAAATCGGCGATGAAGGGGAGATTCCGGATCTCAGCGGTTACGATGCGGAGGATACCAAGCGCGTACTGATTGAAGCCAAATTCTGGGCCGAACTGACCAAGAATCAGCCGAACCAGTATCTCCAGCAGTTGCAAGAAGAAAGGGGAAGCAGACCGGCGGCGCTTCTGGTCTTGGCGCCCAGGGCGCGGCTCAGACTGCTGTGGCTGGAACTACGCCGACGGGTGAAAGAAGAGGCCGAATTCGTTTTGCCCGTCACCTCAGAAATGGGAGATTTACGCAGCGCCTCCACAGAAGACGGAGAGCTTCGTCTTCTGATGACCAGCTGGGCCTCTTTGCTCGGTCGTATGGAGAGACAAGCCGACGCGGCCGGCGAAACAGGTGCCAAAGCCGATATCAAGCAGCTGCGCGGGCTCACTAACCGGATGGACGGAGACGCCTACTTGCCTTTGCAGAAGGAGGACTTGAAATCGGAGCCGGCGAAATACATGCTCGACGCAGCGCAACTCGTTGATGATGCAACCGACCACGCCAAACGGAACGGCTGGGCAAATACAGAGGGATTAAAAGCCACACCCCAAGGGAGGGGATACGGCCGATTCGTCGATATTGGCGGTGTAGAAACGTGGTTCGGCATTCATCTTAAAGGCTGGGCCCATCACGTTGATACGCCGTTATGGCTTTCATATCACAGGAACTACCATGTACACCTGCGACGGGCCGAAGTGACCAAAGATTGCTTTGAAATTGAGGGGAGATTCTGCATTCCGATTCAGATGCCGGATGCAGAAGAATATCATGAAGTGTTGAATTCCGTGGTCAACGCCCTGGGGCGTTTTGCAAAACGGTTCGATTCTTCCGTCCCCAACGCGTCTGAACGTGTTGACTCACACTTTTTCCGTCCCTGGCATCCAGAGGAGCCGGGACAGGACTTTGCAAGACGAATTCTGGGTGTTGCACGGCTTGTGGATGAGGCAGCCCGGTGCGCGGTCAGTCGCGCGGAAGAAGACGGGATCCGATGGGCAAACAGTGATGGCCTGAGGAAGATCATCAACCCGCGGAGGGACGGGTACGGCCGGTTCATCCGCATAGGCGGGGTAAAGGCGTGGTTCGGCATTCACTATGGCGCTTGGGCGCGACACCGCAACACGCCCCTATGGCTCACCTTTGACTTTCATGAGAGACCAAGACTGGTCAAAGTGGCCGCCCGTACGCATGAGGTCGACTGGAAGCACTGTATTCCGATCGACCTTCCGGCCACAGCCGAACTTGATGAAGCGCTGGGTCCCGTGGTCGACAGGCTCCAGGAAATCGCAGAAAGTATTCAGGCCACCCGCCCCAAGCACCCCGTTTGACTTGCTTTAGCGTGCGGCGTTGCTGGAATCAAACGGATGCAGCCGTCCTGCGCAACGGCATTGCCTGTCGGGCTGCAGGCCTTCAGAAGAATGCGCGAAAGAGGCCGTGACTCGGAAAGACGCAGCGCCTCTACCACCTGCCAGGCCCCGTCCTGAGAGGAGTCAGCTATGATCAAGGCTGGCCGCCCTGCGGGGTCGGGCCGTCTGCTCACCGGTCAGGGCCGACGCAGTGCCAAAATCACCAAGTTGGTTAATTTGCGGTTACTGCCAGCGTAGTCGGATAAGGCGGTCGTCTAGGCGATGCCCCGCTCTTTGCGTGACGGTGACCAGGCCTCATGTGGCAACTGCTGCCTGATCGGGAGCAATGCATCTCCCGCCAGCCAGGCTTCCTCGACCGTCCCTTTATCGTCGATCAGATCCAGCAGCCAAGCGTCGTCCTGTGACAAAGAACCGGTCTTGATTGAAGGGATCGAACAGAGCCTGAAGGTCAAGTATTTGCCGGACAGTTGCCTCGCTCATAGCCCTTATCGTACCATAGCCGGACGCGGGAGTTTCTGTGAGACAGTGCCGGCCAGGGGCGGGACTCGCTGCTTAACAGAGAGCGGCGACGCGGCGACCGGTCCGCGCCGGCAAGCACCAGGAGGGAACAATGCGGGGATGGCGGTTGACGCGGCGCGGGGATTATATCAACAGCGAGCTTGCCAATCGCACGCGGGCGGCGGTTGTGTCGTTGGAGCGTTCCGGCCTGTGGGCATTCGTTGTACGCACCCTGCAAGGGCAGGAGACAGGGCAGGGCAGGAACTATCCGACGGCGGCCGCGGCCATCACGGTGCCGGCCAAACCAAACAGAGAGATCGCGGCGCAAGTGATGGACTACCTACGCGCCAAACAGGGAGGGACACAATGAGCGTAAACAAGAGCACGGCGCCGGAAGTGGAAGCGACGGCAAGGGCAAAAGGTTGACAACGAGCAAGGGGCTGGCCGCGGCAGCCGAGATCGTGCTATAGGCCCAAAAGGGGTAATGAAGCACCGCTCTCCTATTATCACTTCACGGAGGGCAGCATGGCACTAACACTGACCAACCACGAAAAGAAACTAGCTGGGAAATTGGCAAAACAGTTAGAGAAAACTAAATGGTATGACACAACTGTTGTCTGCCAATTGTTCAGCATTGAACACGCTCGCGACTTGGAAGAAACCAACCTGGGCGACTTCGCCATCGAAGCCAAGATGTTGATATTGAAGAGTAAGTCTGACACGCACAGTCCTAACGTGAACACCATAGAGACCACACTCCGACAAGGCATCAAGCTGGCGCAGTGGGGCGTCAGAATGCCCGACCCCTGGGAACAAAGGCTGACAGCACTGACAAGAGAAATGGAAGCCATAAAAATCGAAACCGAATAACTTGCTTCAATAACAAAAGCCTACCTTTGCGGTAGGCTTCTTTCTAATGCCCCAACTGTGGTACACACCTTGTGGGAGGGCGACTGAAAGTAATAAGAGATTTGCTTGCCTATCTTATCCCGCTATTCCTTTTTTGCGGTGTCGTAGACTACTTCGCTTATTTCCCAATGGAAGGGGCCACAAAGTGGGCCACCTTTTTCGTGATATGCCTCTTTGTCTCCTTAGCAGCCATGACATTTGGGAACCGTAGGTCCTTCTACGACCTCGAAGCTAAGTACAGGGTCGATAGACGTATGACAGACACTGAACAAGACTCTAGGAGGTAAGTGCAAGCAAACCATGAAACACATGCTCGCGCTGCTAACCCTTACATTCCTACTGTCCGCCTGCTCGCCCAAACCGTCCAACCGCGTTCAAAGACACACCCTCCTCTTCACTGAAGAATGGCTGCAACGCCCTTTCATCAGCACTCTCGAAACTACTCACCACCAAGAGACAGCCCCATGCCCAGACAAATTCTCAAGCTCGCCTTGATCACCTTCCTACTCCTCATCGCAACTGCTCCAGCCACCGCACAAAGCGCCCCCCTAGCCAAGCCTGTCGTCACCATCGAAGTCTTCCATTATGTCGATCCCGAAAATCATCAGATCGACATCAGATGGGACGCAATCGAAGGCGCAGAACGCTACATTCTCTACCAGTGGACACAAGAAAACGGGTTCGAACGTTTAGATACAGACGACCTTACAGGCACTTCCTATTCAGTATTTGGCCTGTCAGCAGGTGTGACTTACTACTTCACCCTCAAAGCAATAGCTCAGGGCAGACAAGACAGTGCATGGTCCGACTACGTTCACGCAACCCCTACGCCCATCGCTACCCCCACACTCACGCCAACCCCCACACTCACGCCAACCCAAACAGCAGCAACCCCAACGCCCACGCCAACCGTTGCCCCTTCCGAAAAGTGCGCCATCGCAAGCTACTCGTCAGGCCAAGAGCGTTACCCATCTGTTCACGTCCCCCTTATACATGATTCAACCCTAACCTCCTACAGAAGTACTTTCGGAGTCAACTTGGTTGACCTTGATATGGTGGCGGTGAGCGTCCACCCAAACGGAAACATCGAAATTTGGTATCAAGGCGAAGGCCAAAACTCCAGAAACTTCCGACGCGTCTCAGAAATCTTCAGTGGCTGTCAGTTCATAGGTCATACAGAATGGCAAACAATCTCATATAGATAAACCCTCATCCCACGCAACCCCAACACCCTAATTGCCCCCCTACACATGCCTGTCCTCACCTACTACATAATTTGCAGCAAAGCAGAGTAAGCAAGAAAGAGGCTATTCCTGATAAGAACGCCCGCCATGTACGCCAGGGCGATTCCGAAACGCGATCAACGCCCAGGCAATACAGGACTGGCGCTTCTACCAAGTCATGCGCTAGATGATCAGCGACCAGCCTACCGCGTGATCGCAGCCGCCGAATCGGATAAGCTGTCCCTATGGATTTTGGGGAAGTCTGGCCACGTGGGTGTCTGTCAGGCGCAAAAAATCTTCGAAATCCCCAACCCAATAGAAGTCCCCATCCCGGTATGCCCCATCCCGCCTTCCCGTTTCGGCCCTAGCGCCAGGGTCGTTCTCGTAGGGACCGAAATCGACCTGGCACGATAGAGCCAGCCTGAACCAGACCAGGGCCTGGAACAGTTCCGCGCGGGTTTCGCTCTCTTCGATGTACTGCCTAACCGCTCCCTCGATGGCAGAACCGAACTCGTCGATTTCGTCCGCTTCCATGAACCGCCGGGCTATGGCCGACGGCCCCCATCGCTCCCAATCCCACAGGTCATCAAGGGTCACAAGATAGGGACTGACCGCCTTCCGGGGCCGGGCCGTCCGTCCTCTGGTCAGGGCCGCCGACACACTGCCAAATTCACCAAGTTGGTTAATATCGGAGTACTGCTGGCGCAGCCGGATAAACCGGTTGGCGGTCGTGTAGGCGATGCCCCGCTCTTTGAGTGCCGGCAGCCAGGCCCCATGCGGCAACTGCTGCCTGATCCGGAGCAAGGCATCTCCCGCTAGCCAGGCCTCTTCGACCGTCCGCCGGGCCAACTGCTCGAAGGCCCTCAAATGCTGCTCTGCTTCCTGCCATAATGCGGTGATCTCTTCCGCCATTCTGCGCTCCCCAAACTCCCTCGCGTTGTGCAAAGTTCACTCAACAGATGGATGCCGCCACCGCATCTATCTCGACACCGCCGTCCCTGAGCCACCTTTGGCCAGCTTGCTATTACCAGCCGGGGCGGTCGTTATGCCACTGCGCCTGTGATGTGCGCCCCTGCCGACGTGCCTAGGATCGGTCCTATCCCCGCGTGTGCGGGGCCGGCGACGTGGGAGAGTCTGAATTTGTGGGTGCAGTGGACGGTGATAAGCTGCGGTGTGTCCATGAGTCCTCGTGTCATGGGCCGGGCCGGGGGCGTGCCAGCGCCGCTCGGCCGCTTCTTCTTCCACTGTACTACATCCGCAAGAGGGGCCAAAACAGGCCTTGTAGCCCGTCCAACGCGGCGGCGAAGGCGCCTTACCGGGCGCCCCGGGATGTCGATCTGCAAGATTCTATGACACCTAAAGAGTCGATCTAAACACTTTGGGAGCCTCCTGTGGCGTCGTTCTGTGGGCCGACGTATGCGGGTATCCACGTGCTGACCTGCTGCCAATCTCGATGCCCTCGACGCAGGGGATCCAGTTATGTGTCGGCGCGAAATTGGTAGTTTTCCAGTTTCGGGGGCGCGACTTCCATAAGAAAGGCCATGAGGACGACTTTTCTGGAGTCTGGCGCGCGCTGGCACGGTGCGCGCCGCGCCCATGACCAGGCGTCGTAGTACCTAGGCCCGGCACCTCAACATTGCGGCATTATGACGGCGATTTTGCGGCATGCAGTCGCGGTCTGGTGGAATATAGCGGCATAT
The DNA here is from genome assembly GCA_026914085.1 of Caldilineaceae bacterium. Lineage (GTDB taxonomy): Bacteria > Chloroflexota > Anaerolineae > Caldilineales > Caldilineaceae > Bin5. Next base: position 18,037 of record JAPPKG010000405.1, read on the forward strand.
TTCAGCGTATTGCCAACAAGGGGCGTCGTGTGTGCGGCGCGAAAAGTTAATTTGAGGATGAGTTTACTCTGGTGGCGCGGACCAGAATTACGGCATGGGCGACAGTGGTTAAGCGCCCCAGGAGGCAGCGGCATTATGACGGCATTTAGCGGCGTGTTGTCGGCGGCAGTCTATGCCGCCGCCGGTGTGCGGAATACCTGGACGCTCTGCGGCGACAGCAGGTGTTGACGTTGGCGCAGACTGCCGGTTGCGGCAGTCTGCGCGCTTGGGCGGCCCAAGCAGAGGCCGAGGTCGAGCAAAGCGAGGGCGAGGGTGAAGCGCAGGGCCGCCCATTGTTGGACCAGGCGATCTGTCGGCGTCTTAGCGTACCTGTTTCTGGTCGTCCGGGAGTCCTGTGGGCAACATGGCTTCACGTTTTGTCTACTGGATGGTATGGCGGCGCCGGAGCGTGCGAGGAACGAGCCGTGGAGGCGCCGGCAGGGTAACGCGGAGGCTGGAGGGAGGTACGGCGTGTAGTGGTCCTGTCGTGGTGGTCCTGGCGCCTTGCTGGTCCTGCAGCGTCATGGAGGTGGAGGCGGCGAGTCTGGCCGCCGGCTTGAGCGTCGGTAGGGCGGGCGCGCAGACATCCGGCGGAAGCCGAAGGCAACGGAAACGCCCGGTCGGGGCGCAGGTCCCTGGCCGGCGTCAATCGTGGGCCTGGGCGCCGGTGCGCGAAGGGAACACGCGCAGCTGCAGCTGCCGGCACACTCCAGAAACAAGACACGGGGTGGGCTGCGCCGTGTTCGACATAGCGCCGCTGTCGTAATGGGTGGGACAAACGCGGCCACAGGAACAAGCGCAACTGCGCAGTACATCTGCCGGCGGCCAAGGCTCTCCTGCGGCTTCAGACGCCGTTTCACGGCCGTCTGGGGGTGGTGCAGTGCCTGATCGGCTTTGCGGCGAAAGGGCGGCCCAAGCAGAGGCCGAGGTCGAGTGAAGCGAGGGCGAGGGTGAAGCGCAGGGCCGTCCGTGTTGGGCTGGGCGAACTGCGGGTATTTTGCTGGTTCTGCAGCTGGTCGTCCGGGAGTCCTGTGGGGGACATGGCGTCGCGTTTTGTCTGCTGGATGGTATGGCGGCGCCGGAGCGTGCGAGGTACGAGCCGTGGAGGCGCCGGCAGGGGTAAGGCGGAGGCTAGCCGGCGTTAATCGTGGGCCTGGGCGCCAGTGCACGAAGGGGACACGCGCAGCTGCAGCTGCCGGCACACGCCAGGAACAGAACACGGGGTGGGCTGCGCCGTATTCGCCTTGGCGCCGCGGTCGTTAAGGGTGGGACAGACGCGGGCACAGAAACAAGCGCAATTGCAAGCACAGTACATCTGCCGGCGATGTCCCCCAAGCGACGTCGGAGGCCTAGGGCTATCCTGCGCCCTGGTGCCGGCGTTCGCTGGAATGATGCCGGCCTCGGCGTCCTCTGTTGGTGCTTGACGGGCTGGCGTGCCCTGCGCCGGCTCGTCGTTGTTGGCGGCGCTGTCTGTCTGATCGCAACCGCTGCGCCGGCTTCGACTCTGAACATAAGCAAACATGGGTGGGATTGTAGGCTCGGTCGCTCTGGCGCCGGTGTCGTAAGGGGTGGGCACAAAAACGGACACAAGCGCCGGCGTCTTGGCGTGCCTGCAGCTGGTTGTCCGGGAGTTCTGCCGGCAACACGGTTTCGCGTTCGTACTGTCGGATGGTATGGCGGTGCCGGAGCGTGCGAGGTACGAGCCGTGGAGGCGCCCCGGGTTGGCCGGCGTCAAGGTAGTCCTTGTGCTTTGTGTATCGCCGTGGCTGTTGTCTGTGCTTGGAGTTCGCGTCTGCGGCAGCGACTTTCGTGCCTGAAGACTTACCCAGGCGCGTGTGGTATTGTGCCAGGTGTTGTAATGGGCCGCCGTGTAGGTCGCGGCCTGGGTGGCGAAGTCTGCGAGCTGGTCATGCTGTCTTTGGCGCGGTGTTTCGACGGGTCCAGCGCCGGGCGCTGGTCGTGGTGCAGCGGCGAAACGCTGCCGGGGGGTGTGGGGGGCTGGCCCCCTGCAAAGGGGAGAGTTTGAGAGGGGGATACCCCTCTCATGTTGCCGGCCCGGAAGAGCGCTTTTTATTCCGTATAATTCCGTCTTATACAAAAAGGGGCGGCCGCACCGACCAGTGACAAACACTGGCGGTCGCCCCGGTGCAAACCGGCCGGGGTTCAGCCGGTTTGCATTTTGTATAAGATCCAGTTATACGGTCGGGGCGCCGGCGGCGATCAGCCGACGGAATGCGCCCCGAGTAATAAAAAGCGCCCGGGCCGGCAATGCCGTTGACGTTCGGCCGGCGACGCTGTGCGCTTCGTTCGATGGGCATATAACAGACACCGGCCAGGACAGACCCAGGCGCCGGTCCGGAATCCTGCACAAAACCGGGACCGGAACTGGGCACATGGCCGGCGCCAGCCCGGGGTGTGCACTGCCGGCTCTGTACGAATGGCGGCTGCTTTCTCTGATGGTGGCGCGTGTGGTGTTGCGGCGGTCTGCCGCCGCCC
>JAPPKG010000542.1:0-2192 GCA_026914085.1 Caldilineaceae bacterium
GTGCCGATCATGCCGGTCAGGAAGACAAAGAAGATGACCGGCGAGGTCATGGGCAAGGTCACGTTGAGGAATCGACGCCAGGCATTGGCGCCATCCACCTTGGAGGCATCATACAGTTCGGTGGGCACGCCCTGCAGGGCGGACAGATAGAGGAGGAGCGTACCCCCGACCGCCCATGCCGACATGAGAATGAAAGCGGCAAGCACCCAGTTGGGATCGCCGAACCACTTGGGGCCCGGCAGGCCGATGGCGCGCAGTGACTGATTGAGCAGCCCGACGTCGGACTGCAACATCCACGAAAAGACGTAGGCGACAGCCATGGCGGGCACGACGGCCGGCATGTAGAAGGCGGTGCGCCAGAATGAGAGGCCCTTGACCTTCAAGTTCAGGAGCAACGCCATAGCATAGCCGACAATCACCTGCACGGGCACGGCCACCATTGTATAGATCACAGTGACGCGTAAGGACTGCCACAGCGTTTCGTCGGCGGAGGCCATGCGCGCATAGTTTTCGAAACCGCTCCAACGGGGCGCCGAGAGGATATCGTAGCGCGTGAAGGACAGATAGAATGAATAGATCAAGGGGCCGGCGGTGAAGATCACGAACCCCAGCAGAAAGGGGAGCAAACCGATGTAGGCGTCGCGCGTCTCGCGCGCTTGCAAGGATAGACTTCGTTTCCAAAACATCGGCCGCCCCCCTTACAGACACAATTGGATCGCGATCTCTGACCGCATTTTTGTGCGGCTTGCCGTGCTAGGCGCGGGCGATCTCGGCGTCGATGGCCGCGTCTGCGTCCTGCATGGCCTGCTCCACGCTCTTCTCGCCGATGAGCACCTTCTCCAGCTCGGAGCGAACCGTGTCCTGAAGGAAGCGTCCGCTGCGGCCAAATCCGGCGCGATTGAACATGTTCACATCTTCTGTACAGTAATCGCAGTCGGACATGCCGGCGAGGCGCGCCAACATGATGCGCGTGATTACGCCCAGATCGCCTTCGGGCAGCGTATCCAGATAGTAGGCGGGATCATAGGCGGAAATCGTGGCGGCCAGATCGACCAGAGCCTGTCCGACCTCGTAGTCGGTGGTCTGGATGAGGGCGGCCTGCTGCGCCTGCGGAATCAGCTCGGAGGCCTTGTTGACGCACCAGTGGTTGGCGCCAACGCCATGAACGCGGCGGTCCACGAACGGCATGTGCATGAAGCCCAACTCGAAGGGGAGTTCAGCCACGAGATAGGTCTGGTTGGTCCAACTGATGGTCGCGGCGGCGAGCCCTGCTCTAAACAGGCCTCCCTCGACGCCTTGCTGGGCTTCCAGCGTCGGCGCTACGCCATGCACGACGGTCAGATCGACGATATCGTGTGCGGCCGAGATGGCTGCGTCTGAATCGAGCAAGGCTTCGGTTTCAGCGAAGGCCCACGGATCGTCGACCAGGTCGGCTCCGTAGCTGGCCATCTGGTATGCCAGGCTGGTTGCGTCTCTGATGGCGCCGGCATAACCATACTGCTCGTAGGTGCCGTCGGACGCCTGGATGGTGACAGCCTGGAGGAAGGCGACGAAGTCGTCCCAGTGCCACGTGTCGAAGTTGTCTCTGCCATACAAGGGCAGTTCATCTTCGGGGTACCCGGCCTCCCGCACCAGGTCGAGATTCAGATAGACGGAGCGGCCCTGCATGGTGAAGAGGCTCAAGGCGAGGATATCGCCGTTGTAGCCAACCTCAAGCGCCGGGTCAACGTTCCACTTGCTCATGTCCAAATCGGAGGCTTCCAGAAAGTCATTGTAGGGTACAAAGATGTTCTTGGGGAAGAAATCTGCGTTGTGGCTCTGGTCAAGCTGGATGATATCCGGCGCCACGCCGCCCGCCACCTGGGTCAAGACTTTGGTCAGGTACTCGCCCCAGGGATAGATCTCCTGCGCAACCGTGACGTTGGTCTTTTCCTCAACGATGGGCAGCCAATGGTTGTGCTGTTCACCCCACCAGTGTGACAACCTGATCTCAACAGGCTCTTCGGCCATCATTTCGCCGCTCTCTTCGGCGGCGGGAGCGGCTGCCGGCTGGCCGGCACAGGCGGCGAGCAGCGCGCCGGCGGCGCCGGCTGCTGAAAGCTGCAGAAAACCACGTCGGCTCATTCTGTTCGCAGTCATCGTCGAAACTCCTCCTTGTCATTGCGTGCCGACACATTGCGCTCATCTGACAA
>JAPPKG010000694.1:0-2191 GCA_026914085.1 Caldilineaceae bacterium
AAGACGTCACCTACTGGGCCAAGCTTGCGCCCGGCTGCCTCGAAACCGTGATCGAGCGGGCGCGGGGCATGGTGCAGGAGCTGTTTGGATAGCAGGAACTGGTTGGATAGCAGGCGCTGCTGGACAACCGCACCTGGTCGTCAAAATGAATTACTGTGGATCGTCCTCGACGTCCAGGATGTAGCGCGCCAGCGGGGACAGGCGTTGGGCTGTCTCGGGCCGCAGATACTCCCGCTGATTAGTCTGCTGGGGGTGTTCGCGGGAGATAAAGGCGCAGTGCAGGGCGCGCCGGGGGGCGTCGCCGCGGTTGACGTACGAACTGTGCCAGAGACTGCCGTTGAATACGGCCACCGAACCGGCGCGGCCCGTCAGGTGCACCTGGTCGGGGTGGTCCGCCAGGCGATCGGCTACGTGGTCGGTAATTCGGCCGGGTATCCGGTGGCTGCCGGGTACGCAGCGCGTCGCACCATTGACCTGGGAAAAGTCGTCGAGCATCCACATGGAGTTGACGACGTGGTAGGGTCCGCCGGGTTCGGCGGGTTGTCCCCAATCGGCGTGCAGGATCTGCAAACCGCTTCCGGGCAGCGGGTCGTGGCCGTTGAGCGAGTGCAGCTTAAAGGGCCGCTGCAGCACATGGAAGACCGCCGTCAAAAGCTCGGGCTGCAGGTAGACCGCGTCGAATACCGATCCCTTGTTGACCAGGTCGGCAAGGCGGCGCACGCCTTCCATCTGCGCGACCTCCTCACCGGCCTTGTCGCCCTCGCGGTCATGTATCTCGTCGAAAGCCCGACGCAGCCCGGCGAGCCCGTCCGGCGAGATGATCTCCTCCAGCACGAGGAAGCCATCGGTGTCCAGCGCCTTGCGTTGCGCGGACGTCAGCGGCCGGGGTGAGAACCCCCGTTCAAGTAGTTCGTGGTCCAAAGCGGGACTTCCTGAGGATTGATTACCCGAGGTTTGATCCGCCGGGGGTTGATCCCCCTGGGGTTGATTATGAATTTACGTTACGCGAATCTCGGTGTGCTGCGTTTTGCGCGAAGGTCCCGACCCACCGTTCCGACTGCTCCCACAGGCGTTTCGAGGCATCGGCGTCCAGGCTGTCCACGCTCGGTTCGGCGACGGCGCAGCGCTCGTAGTATTTTCCCCCTTGCAGCGGATGCCGGCTCGCGCACATCACGATGGTCTGCGCCCCGGCAATCGGAGACAGCAGGACCAGCGAGGCCAGCGCGGAACTGATACGATGCGCTGCCTTGCCGATCCAGCCTTCAAACACCTGCGGCAGGGTCAGGTTGGTCATCACGACGCCCGGGTGTACGGCCACCCCGTGCAGGTGGTGTGATCCAGCGAATCGTCGTTCGATTTCAAAGGCCAGGTGATTCATCGCCAGTTTCGACTTTCCATACGCGTCCCAGGAGTGGTAGCGCGGCCTGTCGCGGTGCGGCCTATCGCGATGCGGCTGGTGGCGGAGCGGATCCTCGTCGAAAAGATCCGCGTTCCCCACCCGGTCGTGGAGTCCGGAGGACACGTTGACGACCCTTGCGTCCCCGCTTTCGAGTCCGGTCCGTTGCAGGAGGGGCAGCAGTGCCCAGGTCAGGTGAAAGGGGCCCAGGTAGTTGGTCCGCCAGTGCACTTCGAAGCCATCTTCAGTCAAAGGCGCTTCGCTGCGCGGAGCCAGCGTCTTCCTGTGGATGCCCGCGTTGTTGACCAGCACATGGAGCTTGCCCTGGTGTCTGTCGCGATACCAGGCGGCGAAGGCGTTGACGCTGTGCGGGTCGGAGAGATCCAGCGCATGCGCCGTGAGGATGTCCGCGTCGGCGCCGCCCTTGTGCAGGTCGTCTTTCAGCGCCGCTTCCATCAGGGACACGTCGCGGACCCGGGTCGCCACGACCGTCGCGCCCCAGCCCGCGAGGATCCTCGCGGTTTCATAACCGAGTGAACCTGGTGACGCCCCGGTCACGATCACGTGGCGGCCCGACAGATCCACCGGCGCCGCTATCGGTTTGGGCAGGATCATCCGCACCAGGTGCCGGGCGGATTTTATAATGGGATTGGGCATGTCCAGGGGTGTCCAGGCGCGGGGCGTGTCCAGGTGCGGGGCGTGTCCAGGCGCGTGCAAATCAATGCGCGGTCCGCGTGGTATTCGCGGCGGTTCGCCTCGCGGACCGCCTACCGCGGCTCCCGCTTGACCACGTCC
>JAPPKG010000456.1:0-2189 GCA_026914085.1 Caldilineaceae bacterium
CCGTCTTCCACGCCGCCAGCGCCAGCGGAATCTGGATCGACATATCCTCCCGCCCACCAAAAGCCCCGCCAACGGCCGGGTAGCGCACCACGATCTGGCTCGTAGGCAGGTCGAGCGCATGCGAGATCTGTTCCTGGTCCTCGTGCATCCACTGCCCCGCCACGATGACCTCGATGCGGCCGTCCGGGCGCACGTGCGCCAGCCCCGCCTCCGGCTGCAGATAGGCGTGCTCCTGCGGGTGCGTGCTGTACACACCCTCCACGCACACGTCCGCCTGAGCAAAACCGGCCTCGATATCCCCGCAGCGCAACCGGTGCGTCACCAGCAGATTCGACTGTCTGTCCCGCCCTTCCGGGTAAGGAAAATTGCTGAATGGGTGGGGATGCAGCGGCGCCGTGTCCGCCGCCAGCGCCTGCTCAGTACTTGTAATCACCGGCAGCGCCTCATACTCGATCTCCAGCAGCCCCGCCGCCGCCTCAGCCTGCGCCGCCGTCTCGGCCACGACCAGCGCCACCTTGTCCCCTTCCCAGCGCACCACCTCCGCCTGCGGCGTGCTGCCCAGCCCGCACAGCACCGGCTGGTCCGGCATCACAAGCCCGTACTCGTTCACCGGCACGTCCGCCGCCGTCAGAACTGCGATCACGCCCTCCGCCGCCGCCGCCCGCTCCGTATCCATGCCCACAATACGCGCATGAGGCACACCGGCAAAAACGATCTTCAACCAGGCCTGTCCCGGCAGATCGATATCCGCCGGATACGCAGCCTCACCCGTCACCTTCTCCGCCGCATCAAAACGCGGCACACTACTCCCTACCGCCCGCATCAATCCACCCCTAGAGTATTACTAACCACTAACCACTGCAGTTACTATCCACTGCCGTTCAAAACCACTCCGGATTTCGAGCCGGGATCCCGCTGTAATACGCCTGAATCTCTTCGATCTGCGTTTCCATATCACCGCTCGGGTAAACTGTCGGACCGATACCCGCGACCCGCCGTTCAAAGTCGGCATAGGCCAGCGTGATAGGCGTCCCCGAACCGAGAGCGATACGATAGAAACCGGTCTTCCAACGCTCTACCTTCTTGCGCGTCCCCTCCGGCGTCAGAACCAGCACGAACTTCTCGCTCCGGTTCATTTCGTCGACAACCTGTTGCGCCAGGCCGCCGGGTGCCTGGCGATTCACCGGTATGGCGCCCATCCAGCGCATCAGACCGCCCAAGGCGTGATCGCAGGCCTCTCTCTTGACCATCCACCTGCAGTCCAGCCCGGTGGCCAAAAAGAACCCAACCGCCAGCACGGCATCCCAGTGCGAGGTGTGCGGCGCGCCGATGATCACCAGCTTGGGCACGTCCGGCAGCTGGCCCTCGATGCGCCAGCCCAGCAACCTGTACAACAGCCGCCCGATTGCACGCGTCAGCCAGTTCCCCCGCCGCGGCAACGAAGGTGACATGACCAGATCCGCGCTGTGCCTGTCGACCAGCGGCTCCGGCCCCAGCCAGCCCCACTCCCCCACACTCGGCGAGGACGATAGCAGCTTCCCTCTTTCCCGCCTGAACAGAACGACAAGAAAGAAAATCCCGAGGAGAAAGAAAACGTCACTCCGCATTCCTTTTCTGATCATAGATGCGAAACCCCCTCTTCTGGTAGTTCGGCAACGCCGCCTGGTGGTCCAGCGTACACGTGTGCACCCAGACCCGCTGCGGCCCAAGCGCCCACGCCCGCCGGATCGCCTCCGTCAGCAACGCCCCTCCAACGCCCCGCCCAACAAAGGGCGGCAACAGACCGAAATAGGCCAGCTCAACCTGCTTAGTTCCCTTCTCACGCTGCGCATCCAACTCAAAATAGCCCGCCGGCGTCCCGCGCACATACCCGATCCATGTCTGCACTTCGGGCCGCTCCACCCACGCCCGCCACTGTTCCTCAGTCCACGGCAACCGCGTCGTCCACGAATACGCCCGCCCCACCTCCCTATAGAAAAAGCGATTCAGCGCCGGAAACGCCGCCTCCGCCCGCCGCACCGCAAAAGGCTCCGCCGGCGCCCGCGCCGGCCGCAACGCCTCCGCGCTCGTCATCTCCAGATAATAGGTTACGACGTCAGTCTCACTATCCACTATCCACTGACCACTGCAGTTCTGGGCGGTCGGGCCTATTAGGCCCTCCCTTGTGGGGGGGGGGGGGCCCCCCCCCC
>JAPPKG010000383.1:0-2187 GCA_026914085.1 Caldilineaceae bacterium
CGCTGGTCGGCAGCGCCCTGATCGGCTTCCTCGGCGTCTACTTCCACCTGGCGCGCGCCGTACTGCCCACCGCCCCGGCAGGCGAGCGGTTGACTCTGAATCTACTCGTCTGGGCGCCGCCCGTTCTGGGCCCCCTGGCCTATTCCCTGGCCGGCCTGTTGGGCATCAGCGCTGCCTGGGAGGAATCCCCTCCCACAAGCGGCCGGCTGGTGATCTACAGGCAGCACGCCATCCATCTTCCCTACAGCAAGTCCCGGGCCTTCATCTTCACGGTCGGCATGGGAACGCTCGCCGCCCTTGTCAGCAGTGTCCTTGACCACGCCCGCACCGGCTTTGATGGCGCGTGGCTCTGGTATGCCGCGGCTATCGGCGTCTTCGGTACCGTCGTGCCTGTGGCATATGCCGCGATGGACAGACCTTCGCGTATGGACACTTTTACCTATATAGCTGCCATGCTTCTCCTCATCCTGACCGGTGTGCTGGGCGCCTTCCTGCATGTCCGGTCCGACCTGGTTTTTGAAAGTACCGTCGTGATCGAACGATTCCTGCGCGGCGCGCCCCCTCTGGCGCCTCTCCTTTTTTCCAATATGGGCATGCTGGGCCTGATCGCTTTGCTCGACCCCGAATTCTTACAGACAATGAGACGGCCGCCGGTTGGAATGCCGCATAGCGGCCCACAGGAGACACCGGCGCCGGGCCAGGATGGCTCCGCCGATCAGGCACACCCCCTCACCGGCTAGCTGCATTGGGGGCGCAGAAAGCCGGTAACGGCTAACAACGGATCGAAAGGGCATAGGCTGTCTCCAGGCAGAACGGAATTCTGGTAACAATCTCCATCAGGAAGGATTGAACTCTTGCCGGTTGCAGAACGAAACTTCTATCGAACCCTGATAACCGTCTCGGCGATTTTTCTGATGCTGCTCATCTTCGGCAGCCTTGGTTATATGTGGCTCGAAGGCTGGTCCTGGACTGACAGCCTGTACATGACCGTGATCACGCTCAGCACCGTCGGTTTCGGCGAAGTGCGCCAGCTTTCACCCACCGGGCGCATCTTTACCGGGGTCATGATCATCATGGGCGTCAGCGCCACCGCCTACACCTTCAGCACGGTCGCAGAGTTCGTCGTTACCGGCGAATTTCGCAGGTATATACGGAGAAGACGTATGCAAAACCGCATTGGCAAGTTGAACGCTCACTTTATCATCTGCGGGTACGGCCGCGTCGGCGAGCAAGTGGTCAAGGAGCTGCTCGACGCCGACTCGGAACTGGTCGCAGTCGATATGCTGGCGAGCCTGCGTACGGATTTGGAAAACCTCGGTGCAACCTTTGTCCAGGGAGACGCGACTGACGACGATGTCCTGATACAGGCGGGAATCGAGAAGGCGGTGGGAATCTGCTGCTGCCTGCCCAACGACTCCGACAACGTCTACGTCGCGCTGGCGGCCCGCGGGCTCAACCCGGATCTGACGATCAGTGCGCGCGCCAACAGCCGCGGCAGCGAGCGTAAACTGAAGAGTGCTGGCGTCGACCATGTCATCAACCCCTACGTGGCCAGCGGGCATCGCATGGCGCGCCAGATGCTCTCCCCCAATATCGTCGAATTCATGGACGTAGTGATGCCCCAGGACACCGTCAGCAGCGAAGAGCCGGGCATTCTTATCGGCGACATCCTCGTCAGCGATCGATCAACGCTGGGCGGGCAGACCCTGGCCGCAGCCGAAATCCGCAAAACGACCGGCGCCAGCATCCTCGCCGTCCGCCGCCAGACGGGTAAGATCACCGTAAATCCGAATCTGGATCTCGTCTTGGAAGCCGGTGACAAGCTGATCGCACTCGGCACCTACGATCAGTTGGACCGCCTGGCCGCGGCCGCCGAAGACCAGCGCCGCATCTACACCCGCGCCCACCCCAACCTGTCCAGACATTAACGAAGGGCATCGCCCTGTCCGGACTCGGCGGGCGCTGAAAAATACGAAAGTTTCGCGCTCGTGGTTCTTGTTAACACCACGAATACGCGCAGTCCACTAAAAGCTAGCAAAGTGACTGCTAAGTCCTTGCCCAAAGGGCGCTCATGCTTCAGTGTGGCGAGAGATGTTTCTCTCTCCTCACTTCTCTTTACTCTCTCCTCGCTTTTTTGGGCGGTCGGGCCTAGTCGGCCCTCCCTTGTGGGGGGGGGGGGGCCCCCCC
>JAPPKG010000122.1:0-2186 GCA_026914085.1 Caldilineaceae bacterium
AGCGCGTAGGTCTAGTTTTCAGTATAGTAGCTGGGTATTGGATTGTAAATCCAACTACTGCAAATTTTCCTTCGAAAGAGACGCGAGTTTATGCGTCAGGACGTCGTGAAATTACTCTGGTAGAGGCTCTCTATTTGCGCTGAAGCGGGGGTAATTCGGGACTCAGCGTCTACTTCGACAGGATGGCTACGAACCGCCAACGTCTCCAACAAATTGACGGATCGTAGGGGGGCGTAATGGAATTCGCATTCCGTCTTGTATGCGGGTTTGACAGGCAGACGGAAGCCCGTGGGCGAGAATGCGCCGGCTTCAGGCAGATGGCGTCCTTCTCGACTTGGAGCTTCGGGAGGGGATAGCGGCTCGAAGAGAAAAAGTGTGGATAGACCTTGCGAGAAAGGGGTTACTCGCCCTCTATCGTCCCGCGGGCGAAGGCGGAGGGCGCGCGGCAGGGTCATGCAAAATCGGGCGGCGGCGGGTAGATTGTAAGTGGTTGGCGCCGATCACTCTACGACGGGGCCGATTGTCTGACTGAGGGCTCTTTTGCGCTCGTCATCGCTATCGATATAGAGGGCGGAGGCGCGCAGGTATTTGCCTTCGTCGGCGCTGGTGGGTGTGTATCCGGCCGAGTTTGCGGCGTCGTAGTCGGTGATGTCTTCCCACTTGCCGAGACCGTCGTTGGACCTCTCCCACTTCCAGGATCCGAGGTCACTGTAGTCGCTATTGGGAAGAGTGAGTTCGACTTCGATCCGTGTGCCGACTGTAGGCGGGCCGGCCCCCGCCGAGAAACTGACTACGTCGGCGACCGTGTCGACGGAGGTAACGGGGCCGATGGTCTGGCTCAAGCCTCTCTTGTAGTCGCCGTCGCTATCCTTGTAGACAACTGAGACGCGGAGATATTTGCCATTTTCGAGTGAAGAAGGGGTAAAGATAGAGGCATCTTCTGCGTCATAGTCGGTGACGTCGGACCAGCCGCGGAGGGCGTTATCGGAGCGGTCCCATCGCCAGCGGCCGAGTTCGCTGTAGTCGGAATCGGAGAGAGTCAGGCGGGCGCGCACTGCGCGGCTAACAACGGCGGGGTCGTTGCCGAAGGCGAATTCCACGGTTTCGGTATCGATTTCGGCGGTGACCACGGGGCCGACGGTTGGACTGAGGGCAGTCTTGCCTTCGTCGTCGCTATCGACATAGTTGACGGAGGCGCGGAGGTATTTGCCTTCGTCGGCGGCTACGGGAGCGTAGAGGGAGGAGTCGGTCAGCCTGGCACCGGGTACGGCGCGCCAGCCGGTGAGGCCGTCGTCGGAGCGTTCCCACTGCCAGCGTGAGCGGTCGGTGTAGGTGTCCTCGTCGAGGGTCAGGGCGACTTTTACGGTTTGCCCGATCACGGGCGGGTCGCCGCCTTCGGCGACTCTGACTACGTCGATAACCGTCTGGCGGGTTGGTGTTGGCGTCGGGACGGGTGTTGGCGTTGGCGCGGGCGGGGGATTGACGATGACGCAGGCGGTCAAGACCACTGTGGCGAACAGCGCAGCCATCCAAATGAACAATGATCCGCGGGGCCGGCGTCCGTTTCCGGACTGGGGCGTGGGGCGGACTTGTCTGCTGTCTTCGGCGGGCATGCGTTGGTTCTCCTTCACGCGGTCGTGGTCTTGAGGGGTGCCCTGGCATTTGGGATTGGATGGGCAGAAGGTCAGTATAGTAGGCCCTGTTTTGGAAAAACAGTGGTCAAATGAGTATACCGACAGGGAAATCAATAGTCAAACGGATGGGCCGAGACGGGTGAAGTCGATCACTGAGGGCGAACATTTCGGCGGGCAATTTACACCGGGTATGGGTGAGGTAGTTTGCCAACGATTTTGGGAAGGCACAGGGCAGGCACAAGGCCGGCACCTACCGGAGATTGGGGGGTGGAAGGACTTGGCGGCGCGTAAGGGAGTGGGAGGGCAGGCACAAGGCCGGCACCTACGGGAGGATGAGGGGTGGGACGGAGTAGGCGACGCGTAAGGGAGGGGGAGGGCAGGCACGAGGCCGGCACCTGCGGGAAACAGTTGGGACGGGGGATGTTGGGTTTGCGAAACCCGGTCGAACAGGGACCTGTTGCCAATGTCGACACCAGGTCGATGAGGCACGTGGTAGGAGGGGGGGCGTTGCGGGGGGGGGGCCCCCCCCCCAAGGGGGGGCCCCAAAGGCCC